>JBJEMO010000070.1:0-2470 GCA_051879715.1 Bilifractor sp. | reverse complement strand
TTGAAAACATAGACTGGTTTTCATCTCTAAACTAAATGACATTGGTTCAGAGATGTGTCAGGAGGGAACTGTAACTTCCTTCATGGCAGGCATCAATGACGTGTCTTCAGCGAATAGAGATATTGAATGGCTTCGTTGATATTGGAAACAGGAATGAGCTTTACATGAAAATCCCTCCCGGAGCCGGACAGAGAACGCATACAGGATTTTGGAAGAAGTACTGTTCCAAATCCAAGCTTTTCCGCCTCCCGCACTCTTTGCTCTGCCATTGTGACAGAACGGATCTCACCGGAAAGACCGACTTCACCGAACACCACTACATCTGCAGGAACCGGAATATCTCTTACGCTTGATGCAATGGCCATCAGTATTCCAAGATCAACCGCCGGTTCAGACATTTTTACACCACCGGTAATATTAACATACGCATCGCTTTGTGAAAGATTTATATGAACTCTTTTCTCAAGCACAGCCATCAGCAGATTAACGCGGTTGTAATCCGTTCCGTTCGCCGTTCTTCTTGGAAATCCGAAATTGCTGTGGCACACCAGTGCCTGAATTTCTATCATAATGGGACGGGTTCCTTCCATTGAGCAGGCTACAACTGAGCCGGATACATCCGTAGGCCGGCCATCCAGCATATACTGAGAAGGATTTGCCACCTCCGTCAGTCCCTCAGCATGCATTTCAAAGACACCGATCTCATTCGTTGAGCCAAACCGGTTCTTGGCAGCACGAAGAATGCGGTAAGACTGACTTCTATCTCCCTCAAAATAAAGAACGGTATCCACCATATGCTCCAGGACCCGCGGTCCTGCCACATTTCCATCCTTGGTCATATGCCCGACAATGAAAATCGGGATCTGGAGCGTCTTCGCGATACGGAGCAGAACGCCGGTGGATTCACGCACCTGTGATACATTGCCCGGAGAGGACTGTATATCTTCATTGTACATTGTCTGAATCGAATCGATCACCACCAGTTCCGGTTTATCCCGGGTTATGACACTTTCAATAGCAGTCAGATTTGTCTCGCAGAGTAATTTCAGATGGTCGCTGAACTTTCCAATCCTGATAGCACGAAGCTTGATCTGCTGCAGAGACTCTTCACCGGAAACATACAGAACATGAACACCTGAATCTGACAGGTGCTGGCAGACCTGAAGAAGAAGGGTTGATTTGCCGATTCCAGGATCACCTCCAATCAGGATGAGAGACCCCTTCACAATGCCTCCTCCGAGAACACGGTCCAGTTCACCTATTCCGGTTTTTGTGCGTTCTCCTGATGACACATCGATTTCCGACAGGGCTTTGGGAATCAGCTGCTTCCCTCTTCCCGCCTGCGATATACCTGACACCTTGGAAGCATCCCCTCTGGCAGAGACAATCTCTTCCGCAAAGGTATTCCATTTATGACAGGCGGGGCATTGTCCCATCCATTTTGCAGATTCATAACCGCAATTCTGACAGAAATATACAGTTTTTTTGTCCTTGCTCATAATGATCTCCTGAAAAAGAAAAAAATCTGTCAAGACGCGATCGGAGCTGCCGCATATACCAGCCACGCAGCAGCTCCGTCTCATATCATTGTTCTGTAAAAGGATCCGTCAGAGGATAACAGCCGGATCCTGATTCTGCAGATGTCATTCGTTCTCCATCCCGGATTTCAGACCTTTACAATATTGACATTCACGGGCTTTCCCTCACTCAGTTCTACACTGAAGGAGAGCTTTCCGCCCATATTGGTCGTCATATGGCCTACATTTACATCATCGAGCAATACCTGGTATTCTGTATTCTCTCCGGCACCGATCGTGATTTCCGCATCCTCCGGACCCTCTACAGAAAAAGAAATCTCCTGATCCGTAATCTTCATATTTCTCACAGTTGTGCCGGGAACTGACTCGTAGACGAAGGTTTCATTGCATTCCAGCTTTGTAATTCCCTTAAAGGTTTTTACCTTGAATACATTGCCCTTGAATTCAAAATCCCCAAGTTTCTTCTTGGCGTCCAGATCATAGTTTCCGAAGCTAAGTGTCCCGTCATTTTCTGCACGCAGAAGCTCTTTAACGACAGCCATTTTGATTATACCTCTCTCTTTTTTGAAAATTCATGTGTACAGCCAGATGTAAATATTATACGATATCCGTTTCTTTTTCTCAACCGGTACCTTTCATACTATATGAAAACCATTCCTCCACAGGAGGGCACTTCTCATGCAGGCCTTTGGAATGAGTTCTACGGACAGAAACAGACAAATGAGAAGTGTCCCGTTATTACCGTTGTGGATTTCCCGACTTTCTGGTATGGCTTTGCTGCGGTCTGAAAATGATCCTGTCATCCCTGCAGGTCACCGTGATATGATCGCCGTTCCGTATCCTGCCGCTCAGTATTTCCTCTGCCAGGGGATCCTCAATCCTTGACTGTATCGCACGTTTTAAGGGTCTGGCTCCATACTTGCTGTTAAAAC
>JBJEMO010000069.1:0-2488 GCA_051879715.1 Bilifractor sp. | reverse complement strand
AAATGTTCTTGAAGCCTGTCAATGTCTCAAATACCCGGATTCCAAAATCTTCACATTTAGGAAGCCTGGCCATCCACTTCTCATAATTCTTTTCTGCTTCCATTCTCATATCTTCCTTTTTATAAAAGCACAAACTCGTATGTTCCCGATTTTCTTTAATTCAATTTCGGTATCTTGATATAATCATTTCTTTAAGTATTATTGGAGTAGCCATATACAGATTGCTGTGAACAATACATCGGATTCACCCCTATTCACTATAAGGCTATGCGGGTGAAGAAGTGATTATTGGCGGTTTTTTATACGTGATAGATATCCTCAAGTGTATAGAATCTCACTGTATCATCTTTTAACATCCTGAACTGTTCTGAAAATCCAGACAGAGAAAAAAGAAGAATCGCACCCAGTCTGTATGTGCCTGCGACAGCCTTGCTTCGTCTGATCAGTGTATCGTAAACGTCTTCTCCCATCTTCTCATTTTTAAACTTACATTCACCTGCTACCATCATTTTATCAACGGAAGAAATACCAACCACGTCAATATCCGCGGACTGGTAGTATGATTTTCCCGCCGGATCAACTAACCTCTCGGTCCCCCACCAGCTCCCAACTTCCGTCAGCAGGCATCCAAACGCGCCGGACGCTCCCGCAAGCAGTGTGAAATATCTGCACATTTCCTCAAAAATCCTGCCCATGTAAGCATGGAGTCTGGGCTTTACGACACGGAGGTAATAATCTTCCCCGTGTCCGATTTCAATCAGACTGATTGCACCCGGAATAAACTCATACCAGAATTTAAACATATTATCCTTCAAAACATACTGGACCTTCTTTTTGTTTTTTTCCTCTGTAATGCAATACTTTTTTTCGATCAGGCCCGTGCTGATCAGACGACTTAAGGAATAAGAAACCGTCGACGGATTTTCGTGGATTTTGTCCGCAATCAGATTCAGCGTATTTTCCCCATCCGCGATCTGTTCGATGATATTGTTCACGATTGTGACATCTGAAAATTCCTGAGTCAGAAGATTATGCGGCTCATCATACAAATAACCATCGGATTTAAAAAAGAGCATTTGAATATTCTCATCCAGAGTTCTCTCAGGATCAAACATGGCGAGATATTTTGCCACGCCACCGGTTACACCGAAACAGATGGCTTTATCCTCGCAAGAATAATCAGGGACAAATTCTGCTGCCTCCAGGTAACTGAATTCTTTCAGACGAATCTGTGAATCTCTCCGCCCAAATAAAGGACTCTTCTCACTTAGGACCTTGTCCTCCATAAAACTGAGCGAAGATCCGCACAGGATCAGATATATATTCTTCTCCTGCCACTTTGTATCAATGTATTTCTGCAAAACGGACAAAATCTTTTCGTCATCCTGCGCCCAATAGGGGAACTCATCGATGACAAAGACCAGTTTTTCCCGCTCTATTCTGGTTGTGATAAAATCCAACAGGTTTTCAAGATTTCGGAAAACAATGCCAGATATACCCGGATCCAGAAGTCTCACCACCTGCTCGGTCAGCAGCTCAAGATTCCGTCTGTATCCTACCTTGGAAGCAGTATAGTAAATTGCTTTTTTGTCTCTGATAAATTCTCCAATGAGGGTAGATTTCCCAATTCTTCTTCTTCCGGTAATAACTGTCATGGAAAAACCTTCACGATGGTATAGCCGGTTCAGCGATTCCAGTTCTTTCTTCCGACCGATAAATCTGTGTTTTCTGGCAAAGGGCATGTTTTTCCTCCTATATGGACGTCTTTATTCAAATACATTTAATTAAACTACGTTTTATTCAAATTTATTTGAATAAAATTATAAGACATAGTACATCATATTTCAACCTCCATCTGCTCTTCCTCCCCTGGCACTGTCCTTTCCTGCCTGGGTATTTGTACACCGGATCAACCCTCTCAATCTTATATATACCAGGCAGGTACGACTAATGTATGATGATCTTTGTGAAACCTTTACGCGAGGTTACTGGATTCGCCTTCAACTATGCCCGAAGCGGGTAAACCAGCGGCTTCTACGCCCCAAAATATCCAGGTTGGGTATATTTGGGGACATTGAAATACATTTAAATACCCCGCAAAGCCTTATAAATAAAGGGTTTGCGGGGTATGAGGCTTCCAAAATGCAGAAGCCGCGCGATGCGTTTCCTGTGGCATTCCGGAAACCTCCGTGCATCATCTCAATTTCAATCCATCATGAAAAGCCTTTCCAACAACCGGCCCAATGACACGGTATGTGCCGGTGGCAAAATCTGAATGTGTCTGGTGTCAGGTTCCGATTAAGTTTATATAAACGACTTTATTCTTTTTTAATTCGTTCCTACTACTATAAAGAAGAGAGGAATCAGAGGTAACAGCCAGTTATCCGATCCCTCTATTCATTGCTATGATGAGTAGTCATTGTATGACTGTGGTGTTTTTCCCATATACTGCACCGTTATTCTGTTTTCCGGATGAACATCAGTCAAA
>JBJEMO010000068.1:0-2491 GCA_051879715.1 Bilifractor sp. | reverse complement strand
CATACCGCAGGCCGCAAACACGTCAGAAAACAGCGCCGCGCCCTCGATGAAATCCTCCATCAGCGTCACCTCGTCGAGGAACACATAGCGAAAGCCCTGCACTTCCAATGCTTTGAGGTCGCGGTTCACGTCTGCCAGCGTGTCTTTTGCAGTAATCTGAATGAACGCAGTCTTGGCAAGCTCCGTGTTGCTCATCTCCGCGAAAATCTGGCGGATCATAGTGGTTTTCCCCGTCCGGCGCAGGCCGTAGAGGATGAATACCTTGTCCTGCGGCTCACCGTAGACAAAGTCGTGCAACTGCCGAAAGCACTCGCGCCTGCGATAGCCGCGAACAGATGCCGCAAAGGAACACAGCGCCTCGCCGGTGAGGACATTGGTAGTAAACGCAGAAGGGTTCGCAGTTTTCGCCTTGGGCAGCTGCTTTTTCAGCGCTTTCAGCTCCTGTTCCAGCGCCTTCCGACGCTCGATCTGAGCACGGAAATTCTCCAATTCGTCAGCAGGAATATACTTCTCCCGCCGCTTTTTGTTTTCCGTCCAACGGTGGTAAAAATACTCCTTGCCGTTGATAGTCTTCTTCGTAACAGAACCAGCAGGCAAAGCAGAAATCTGCTGTTCCAGCTCCGCCGCGCGGGTTTGCATCTCAGATAAGTCCATAGCGCACCTCCTGCGAGATACTATTCTATGCAGAATTATACCCCATTATACCCTCGATATCAAGGGTATAATGGGGTATAAAATATAGCATTTCTTCTTTCAATTGGTTACAGGAATGCTCCGTTACAAACCTGAATAACCTGTCCCTTCACATGCTTACCCATATCTGAAGCAAGGAAGAGACAAGCGTTTGCCTGATCCATCGGATCACACTCAGGACCAGGGAAATAAACGAAATGCTTGCTGTACTCCAGCATCTTTGCACCGCCCGGCTGCTCTCCAGCCTTGTTCGCAAGATGTGCCGGTGTCACCGTTGCTCCCGGAGCGACCGCATTGATCCTGATATTCGTATCTATCAGTCTCATTGCCACATTTTTTGTAAGCGTGTTTATTGCGCCCTTTGATGATGTGTAAGATGCACCGCAGAATGGACGATCTCCATTTACAGAAGAAATATTGATAATACATCCCTCGTTTTTAGGGAGAAATACCTTCAGAGATTCCCGGATAAATCGAAATGGACCGAATACATTAGTCTGATAAACATGTTCCAGCCACTCATCGTCTGTTTCATCAATCATTTTCTGCTCTCCGATAGCAGCATTATTGATAACGATATCCAGATTGCCATACACATCCAGAGCTGTCTGAATGACCTTCTTTACATCGTCCAGATTTTTGTTGTCAGCCACGACGCCTGTAACATCATAACCCTGCTCCCGGATTTTTTGTACAGCTGCATCCAGCTTGTCACGTCCCCGGGCAGTCATAACTACTTTAGCGCCTTCCTTGGCGAATAACTCTGCCATAGAAAAACCCATGCCATAGCTTGCTCCAGATACTATCGCCACTTTACCGTTTAACATTTTTGCCTGCATCTTTATCTTCTCCTTTAATAAGTCTCAATCCTGTTGAAATGTAATGTGAAACAAAAACAAACAACCCCATAATCGCAAGATAATCCATCAGAAAAAATACGATTCGTTCACTCTCATCAATAAAGGCAAACTTTGTAATTCCGAATAAATACTCATGCATCTGTCTTTGCGTCAGCGCATATATCCCATACACTGCAATTACCGAACCCAATATCCTAAGGAGCCACTTTACAGCAGGCTTTTTTATCGGAATCTTTTTCCCTGTCATTCCAAGGATCATCGACCAGTGAAGCCCCAGGTGGAGTGACATCAGAACAAAATTCCATCTTCATCTCTAATCCTCACTTATAGACTTTCCTTTACGATCTCCACAACTTCATCCCGTGTAAGCGCCTTGTAGCCACCATCAAGAAGGAATGTAGCGTCTGCTATCCCATCAATCATATCATTTTTCTTATTTCCTAACATGTGAACTTCCTCCTATTTGTTGAATACTTATTCCAATTCTACTCCACACTTATCGTTATCGTCACATCCCCTTGACTAAGAAGCTCTGCCATTTCCTCATTATCCTGATTCGTAATATGTCCCAGCCGTGTATAGCTCCATGAATTGCTGCCGTAAAATACCACGATCTGATTTCCTGAATAGAGGACGATATCTCCTGATGAGGTGGTTGTCTGCGAATCGTTTCTCGGAAGATTTGTTCCGAGCGATCCTACCTGTTCAAAGCCTCCATACATGGACATCTGAATCTCAAGAGGAGAATCCTTGCACATATCCATTAAAGCACCGACCGACTCATTTTCTTCCCATGAAACATCTACTTTTTTATCTCCAATTTTTATCATGAGTTTCTTATTAGCTTGCTGATTTGGAGCCGTATCATCCGGCATAACAGTCGGCTGTACCGTGACATCCGGTGAAGGTTTTGGCATCTCTGTTGAATCAGATTTCGG
>JBJEMO010000067.1:0-17578 GCA_051879715.1 Bilifractor sp. | reverse complement strand
GTGCTGCACTGGACATTGTCAGCAGTGAGAATTCCTTTCATCCGATCCGGGACTACCTGAACACATTGGAATGGGATGGCGTGGAACGGATCCGTCATCTGCTTCCGAAATACCTTGGTGCAGAGGAAAGTGATTACGTCTATGAAATGACAAAGCTGATGATGCTCGGAGCAATCAGCAGAGCATTTCGTCCCGGCTGTAAATTTGAAATCATGTTGTGTCTCGTCGGCGGGCAGGGAGCTGGAAAGTCAACGCTTCTTAGATTCCTGGCGATTCGTGACGAATGGTTCACCGATGATCTTCGGAGACTGGATGATGACAATGTCTATCGGAAAATGCAGGGTCACCGGTTCATCGAGATGGCAGAAATGCTGGCGACCACCAGCGCCAAGAGCATTGAACTCATCAAATCATTTCTGAGCAGGACAAAAGAAACATATAAGATTCCGTACGAGGTTCATCCGGAAGACCGGCCGCGGCAGTGTGTCTTTCTAGGGACATCCAACAACGTGAATTTCCTACCGTACGACAAGACAGGGAACCGGCGATTTGCCCCGGTGCAGATTGATGCGAGTCGTGCAGAACATCATCCGCTCGAAAATGAGCAGGAATGCCGTCAATATATTATCGACTGCTGGGCAGAGGCAATGACCATTTATCGAAGCGGAGATTTCAAGCTGACATTTCCGAAGGAGATGGAGGAAACCGTCAGGGCTATGCAGATGGAATATATGCCGGACGATTCCACATTCGGTGTGATTCAACATTTTCTTGACACATTCAGCGGAAACGAAGTGTGTGCCATTCAGATCTATGAAGAGGCATTTGGCCAGACCTATGATCCGAGAAACCGCAGCGTTCTGCAGCCAATTTCCAATACGATGAATGCAGGTATGCCGGGCTGGAGCACGAAAACAAAATCCCACAGATTTGCGAATTATGGGACACAGAGAGCATGGATCAGACTGACAGAGGAAGAAGGATTCATGCAGGTGCCGGATAATGCAGACATTCCTTTCTGAGAGACGATGAAATTGTAAACGAGTAAACGTAAACGAGATAAAATAGATGTTTTTTGCTTCGTTTACAGTTTACGTTTACAAATCTGATTGAAGAAGCAGACGAACAGATGCAAAGAAAAAAGCAATGCCGGAAACGGCAATCAGAAATCAAAATTCACGCCGGATAAGGCGATAATCCGGCGACAGTCGAAAGAAAAATCATAGAAGTTCAGATCAGAAACATTTCAAAGCTCATACAAGGAACAAATCAGAAGAGCCCTCGGCGACTGAGAGTGAAATACTCCCTTTGCACAAACCTGCGGTCTATGCAAAGAATTTCGTCCTCCGGAGGCCCTCCGGGGGCTCGCAATAGCGAGAGGAGAGAAATCCATGCCAAGACATTCCTTCATCAGGATGACAAAGCTGACCGACGTGAAGGGGCGTGTGGACTATATCAGCAATCCGAAAAGGCAGGAGCATCTGTATGCAGTCTGCAGCACATTAAAGCCGGAGTTCTGGCAGTATCTGTCGGAACAGGCGCAGCACGATTTCTGGAAGAGCAATCAAAAGACGGGCAAGTGTATTGAAGGGCGGGAGCTGATCATTGCCCTCCTGGAAAGTCTGCAGGAAAAAGATCCGGAGCTTCTGCTCCAGTTGTTTACAGAGACGTTCCGGCAGAAATACGGCGTGCAGTGCACGGCGGCACTTCACCATAATAAGGCAATGACCAACTATCACATCCACTTAGTCTTTGCGGACCGGGAAATGCTGGAGAAGACAGACGTGAAGCGGGCAGGCCGGAACATGTTTTTCGATGAAGCAGGACGTCACGTTCGGACGAAAAAGGAAATTTTGGATGCGGACGGCAATGTCAGACCGGGATGCCGGATCCTGGCGAAAGGCGAGATCTATGACATCAAGTGGTTCTCCGGAAGAAAGGACGTGTTCAAGAACCGGAACTTTCTCGATGATGTAAAGGTGTTGTACACGGATCTGATCAACAAGGTCGTGGACCGGGAGGAAGACAAACTGCAGATCTTTGATGCATCCGGCCCCTATCTTGCCACAAAGAAGATCGGGAAAAATAATCCGAAAGAGGAAGAAATCCGCAGCGACAATCAGCTCCGTCAGGAATGGAATCAGACTGTAGATCAGGTTCTGATTGCTGGCGGCAGCCAGGAGGAAGTGACGGAGTTCAAGCAGGAGGAAGTCGTCCAGAGGGTATCGGAATCTGTAAAGACGCATGGTGTGCAGCCGGGGCTTCTGGTGGAGATTTTAAGGAGAGCCATCACAATACTTAAGGAATTTCTGGATCTTCTGATGCAGCCCGTAAAGGAAGAAACAGACGCTGGCGGTATAAGGGAAAGCTCTGAAAGGCCGGAATCTGTATTGCCGGGGAAGCAGAAGGCTGAGCGCCCGGATTCCCGTGAAGCGGAGTTTCGGTTCATGCGGATCGAATCGGTTCACCGGCAGCTCAATAAGACCAACCGCAAGCTCTATGCACTGCAGAAACAAAGAGAAACGGTCCGGCTGGCGCTGGATCATACACCGAAATCCATCTTCCATCACAAAGAGCGGAAGGAACTGCAGGAGCGGGTTGACGGACTGGAGCGCCAGATCAGGTTATGTAGGAATCAGTTGTTTCTGATTGTGGATGCCAACGGGTACGGAAGCATAAAGGAAGCGGAGCAGGAATACCGGCTGGCAAAGAGGGCACTGGAACAGGTCCGCAGGGCACAGGAAGAATGAGATGGAACTACCCTGCTGGATAAGGATATTCATGAGCTGCAAAAGCAGCGGATGAAGGAGCAGAAAACAAGTGTACTGAAGCAACTTGCGGCAATGACAACAGAAGCCCCTAGACGCAACATGAACCATGCAGATAAGAAATTATCTGGAAAAGAGGCAAGTCTATAAATTAGTATGCATAAATAAAATTTCTAATCGGCAGAAAAGAAATATAATGCCGAAATATCGGGGGAGGGGGGGTAGAATCAAATAAACTATACTTTACTGCAATATCCGGAAGAGCCCCGTGAGCAATCAGTACGGACTACCCAGGGGCTTTTCGTGATTGACAATGTAACTGCTTCAAGAAGAGGCAATTAAAGAAGCTTACTGCGTCTTTCCACACCGCGCCCTCCAGCGTGCAATCCCGTTCAGGATGCGTTCATCTTTAAGCGGCGAATAGTATGGATCAGCAATCATGTTTACGAGCTTTGCATGTGTCAGAATATTGATGGCCAGACTTTCAAAGAGTTCGCCGGCCTCGTCCCAGTATTGATCCATATCAACCCGGTAATAAAGATAACTGATGAAATCAATGGGGTCAGGGATTGATTTATCACCGGCCTCATAATAAACATAAAGATTGACAAAATTAATTACTTTTGCCGGAGTATCGCAATGGCTGTGGAGATACTGTTTCCAAATGGGATAGATGTTCGCCCAGTCGTAGGCATCAAATAATTCCCAGGATGCTTTCAGGTGATCTTCATGATCCTCCGGATCAAAGGATTCATCCGTGAAAGTGCAATGAAAAAGATATTCCGTATAATCTTGAATCGATTTCTTCATTTTCAACGACCTCGTTTCTTTTTGAATACTGATTTTGGCAGCTTGCTAAACGCCTTGTCTGCGGCATCCATAGATTTTTTGTTGGGTTTATAATGACCACTTTGATTGTCATAGGATGCGATTTTTCCTCCCTGGATGTGGACAATACCTGCCATCTGAACCTGTGGATCGCGGCCGCCGATCAGAGTGGGATGCGGAGTCGGCGCTCCATTCCTACCGTTTCCGTTCCGCCTGCCAACAATGATATTACCATTTGTATCAATGACATAAGGCATATCGATATTGGTGTTCTTATTTCCAATGTAATTTCTATTGATCATATCATTAATGTTTTTTGCGGTCGGGTTCTTATCATAATGTCCATCGTGGTAAACGCCATTCGCGATATCTCGTGCATGCATATCTGAAGCGACATGATATGTCGGTGCATATGGCTGAGATCCGCCGCCACCGCCGTATTTTCCACTTACTCCGCTTCCCATCAGCGATCACCACCTTTCTTCCGGGTGATCCAGTCAGGATAGGAAATAAATTTTGTGTCGTTCTTGTATTGGCCGAAGATCTTCGGATTCATCGATCCAAATACAAGAACAACAGATGGTTCCAGCTCTTCCAACATTGACGCAAGGCCAGCTTCGAAATGGTATTTGTCATCACGCGATTTGAAACAGCCATATGTTCCGATGGCGACAATGCTGTGTTTTTCAACGCCAAGAAAAGCCGCCTTTTCAGGGAGAATCCTGGTTGTGTATGTAAGTTCATTTCCCCAGCGTATCTGAGGAATGACATATGCACCGTTTTTCTGGAAATAATATCCGATTGCTCTGTTGCGGTAAATATTGGCGATCTGGACAGCTAACGGTGCATCGCGGTAAAGCGAACAGTCAGGACTCAAAAAAGATTTTATTTTTTCCGGCGTAATAAAAGGCTGACGACGGAATTCATCCACATAGTCCTGTGGGGAGATCAGAATATCAGAGAATTCGGTATCCATCTCATAGAATCCGACAGCTATATCAGAAGCAGAGGCGCGGCCTTGTTTTGTAAAAGGTACGATATCCGATGGAATGACGATTGTTTCCGGTTTCCGAATGGTCGGGATACCAAGGTAGCCGTCAAATTCGGCGCCGATAACAAGCTCCGGATTCATACCATCATCAATGTTTGCTTTGCGTTTACGTTTGTTCATTGTTAATATACCATCTCCTTCCTTAACGAGAGAGTGCACATTATTAATGGCTTCCATTTCAATTTCAGCGTAAAATTCTTGTATGACATCAGATCCTGACGATTCAGGCAGGCATAAAAATGCCGCAGGGATATGCATACAGATTCAGACTGTTTTGTCTGAAGTTCTGCAATGTAGCACGTCACTGCGGCTTGTTTGCAAGTAACAGTATTCGGTTATTCTCGGATGAGAAGAGATATATTCTTCATGGCGGTCTTTCTCCGCCGATCAAAACGACAATATCCTTTCCATTCTTAGCCGGACATTTCTGCAGTACTTTGAGTGGTGAAGCAATAGGCTGCTGCACTTTTAAGATGAAACATCTTTTATGAATCGGACATTTTTCTGTACAGCGGTAGGTTGTCATATCATTTTGCATTACCTAAGTACCTTTCTATATGTTTGTTAATATGTTCGCGAATTTCTAACTCTATGATCAAATAATAGGGAATAAGAAATCCTATTCCCGGCATGTAATTGAATCTTCGGTTTTCTGATAATTGCGTCTATTTGCCTGGCACCCCATGTTTCAGATGAATCAGGCGATATTTCATTGCAGCTTTTGAGACACTGAATTCATCTGCCAGAATGGAAAGAATCTCTCTGTCTCTATAGCGGCTGAAGTCAAGTGTATAGGTAACGCCATAATGCTTCAGCCGATCGGCAACAAGATTCCTCGGCATGAGAAAAGCGGCCGCACAGGCATTTGCCTGGTATTCGCAGATTTCAAGAGAAGAAAGTGGCTTCATGTGAGATTCCAACGCACGTTTCGTTGATGTATGTGTATAATCCGGATTACTGTGTGCAAAGCATCGCTTATGCAGAACCTGATGAAACACTTCATGCATTACCGTAAAGTTTTCCGGCCCACGGTTGGTAGCTTCTGTCAGTGTGCCATCAATCAATATGGTGCCTGCATCAACAGAAATCTTATACGGCAGAATTCCATCTCTATAATAAGGCGTTGGCCACACCCACAGACATCCGGATTTAAATGCGGTCATTCCAAGAATTGATTGATCTGGTGTCAGATATTTCCAGTCGTAAGGAACATCCAGACATTTTTCAATTACCGCATAGACATCACTCGGTTTGATCCGGGTCAGGCGCTCTTCGTCAAATTGGCGAAGCAGTGCCTCTGCCTTCTGCTCCAGTTGCTCCGGCGAATACTTGTAATAAATCAATGATCATCCTCCTGTTCCAGCAACTCAATGACTTTCTGCCAGACTGCGTCGGAAGCTCCCTTATCGCGTGCCATGCGCAGTGCTGTACGGGCTGTCTGATTTCCCATAATATATTCTGGCAGATCCGGTGCGATGCCGTTTTCCCGTTCGCCGGCTGCGAGGTCAAACATGTGATTGGTGTCTTCGTCATTCAATTGCAGAATTTTTGCCATTTCGTAAAGCTTTTCTTTCTGTGGCGGATAACGGTGACCCTTTTCAATATCACTCATGAAGGCAGGAGCGATGCCGAGTTCTGCGGCGAGTCCACGCAGCGTCATTCCGTGGGCTTTTCGTTTTTCTTCGATAAATTTTCCGAAATTTCCAGTCATGTGTTTCCTCCTTGGTTTGCCCGATGACAACGTTCGCTTGTTCGCAACTTTCTAACGACATACTATCACTTGGTTGAATCTATTTCAAGTGTTTTGTTCTCAACTTTCTAACAGTCTTTATTTGAATATACAAGGATGCTATAATCAAATAAAATGTTTCACTTCGAAATACAAAGCAATAAGAATTCAGGGAGAAATGGCATGGCAGTATCGTATAAGCGGTTGTGGAAGCTGTTGATTGACCGGAATATTACGAAGACAGAAATGCGCAAGGCGGCCGGTATTTCTACCGGTGCGCTTGCAAAGCTCGGGAAGAACGAAAATGTGAATACAGAAATCATCGTCAGGATCTGCAAAGCGCTCCAATGCGACATTTCTGACGTTATGGAACTGACGGAGGACAAATAAGATGGAGAAAGCAAATTTCGGGCAGATTGTGTCCTTTATCTTTGGCATTGCGAATGATTGCCTGGTGGATGTGTACGATGTTGGTGATTATCGGAAAATCATACTGCCCATGATGGTTATCCGTCGCTTTGATGCGGTATTGGAACCAAGTAAACAGAATGTTCTTTCTATGAAGGAAAAGCTGGATGCTGCAGGCATTACGGAACAGGATGAGGCTCTCTGCGCGGTGGCCCATGAAGCATTTTGTAACAGTTCTCCGTACACGCTGACAGATCTGCGTTCACGGACGAACCAGCAGCAGTTGAAAAATGATTTTATCCTGTATCTGAATGGTTTCTCTGCCAATGTACAGGAAATCATCCGGAGATTTGAATTCCGTACGCAGATTGATAAGCTTTCAGAGCATGATATTCTCGGACTTTTAATCAGTAAGTTTACGGATCCTTCCATTAACCTTTCCAGCCGTGAAGTAACAGCGCCGAATGGAACAGTGTTGCCTCCGCTTGATAACCATACGATGGGAACTGTGTTTGAGGAAGTGATCCGGAAGTTTAATGAGGAAACCAATGTTACCGATGCCGGACGTCACTTCACACCGCGGGATATCGTAGAACTAATTGCGGATCTGGCATTTGTCCCAGTGAAGGACAAGATTCAAAGCACGACGTATCGGATTTATGAAAACATTCAACCGAAAATGATACAATTTAACGCTTACAGAATGTGTGCGTGAAAAAAGGGTGCAAGGTCAAAAATTAGGGTGCAAATGTAGACATCGGGTTATGACCCGATTTTTTTGTGCTTTATATTTTTACAAATTACGTCGAAAGTATTTACAACTAGAAATATGAGTGATATATTGGAGATACAGATACAAGTAACACCAAATGTAGATACAAAAGGGGCTCTCAAATATGAAGATGGCATCTAAGTTCATACAGATAGAATTCGCTGACTCAAGAATCAAGGCTGCAGACTGTTTACGGGACCTGCGCGATGCGACAGAAAGCGCATCACTCAATTTGTATTCCAGATACAATGTTCAATTGGAAGTTCCAATGCTAATCGGAAACAATGTCGTCCTGGAGGTGAGGGTTCCTGTAGATATGGTTTCCAGTTTTGCGATCGGGAATCACTTAAGAGGTGTTTCTGCATATCTCACTAAAAACTGCAATGGAAGATATAACAATCACTTAGTTGGAAATCGCCTTTTGGTGTACACGGAAATCCCGTCACCTGAAGTAAAAACACAAGAAATGTCTACTGTTGATCGGCTGGAAGTGATAAGAAGGGTAGCAAAACTTCTCGAGCGTTCAGATGAAGAAGCAATGGATTACATCAGTAAGATCCTATCCATTCTAAACGATGCAGGAGAATGAAAAAAAATATTGCAACCACAAATAAGTAGCGGAGAAGGGATAGCAACATGGAAAATGGGATTGAAAACTTAACATTGGGAGCACCGGAATTAGCAAAGCATTCAACTGTAAATGTTAGTCTTACTGGCTGGCCAGCTGCTGTTGCCTTGATGAGCATTCCGGCAGCAGTAGTTGCTGTTTATGCTATCAAGGCAGTTGCACATTGTTAAAGGAAGCGAAGCAATGAAGAAGATTACAAATAAGCAATATGAAGAATATCAGAAGTTGCTGGATGACAAGGAACATGGCCGTATACTTACGCCGGATGGGTTGCGGCTCATCTGTTCCGCATGCAATTATGATCCGACTGAGATCGGAAAGATTATGCTTGAGAATCTTGCAAATTTACAGGCCAAGGGTGCTGTCAGTATGCATCCCGGACAAGATGTAGATCCAGAAGCAGACAATAGTGAAGTCTGACGAAAAGAATAAGTGAATTGCTGCAGAACGAATAAAAAACGTCACCTCCGGTTTTGTCGTAGGTGGCGTATTTTGTTCTATTGATATTTGGTTTCAGGCTTTGATTTCCATCCCGTTCTTGAAGGTTACCCGGATGTCATCTTTGCTGTAAACCGTGATGAAATCAACGAGGCTCTGAAACTGAGTCGCATTGAATTCTGTCACAAGGTCAGTCTGTTTCTGAAGGGTGTCAAGAAACTGCCGGATAGAAGAGCGGGCGAGTTCTTTTCTGCTGATTTCCGCCTCGGTGTCAGCGAGATTCTTTTTCGCTGTATTGAAGCGTTCCGTCAGAGCGTCATACCGTTTCTGGTATTCTGCCTGATCCTGCGGTTCCAGCGCGTTCTTCTTGATTTCCTTCTGCACCAGTTCAGCTGCGGCACTCATTTCGTCTTCATATTCTGTCCTTTTTCGTTCCAGTCCGGAAGTATTGTAAAGCGGTCCTGCGAGGATCTCATTATAATCTGCCAGAATCGATTTCTTGTCGGCGAACAGCTTGTTGACCGCTGAGATGTATTTTTCCTTGAGTTCATCATCCGTGAGGACTGGCGTTTTGCATTTCTCGCCGCCATCATACTTATGATTACACTGCCAGATCGTCCGGCGGTATTTGTCGTTGGAATGCCAGACCTTAGAGCCGTACCAGCTTCCGCACTGTCCGCATTTTACCTTACCGGAGAAAACATGAACGCCACTGTAGCGGTTTCTGCCGGGGCAGCGGCGCTTCAGTTCATCCTGGACCTGATCGAAGATCTCCGGATCGATGATTGCTTCGTGGTCCTTTTCAACATAGTACTGCGGGACCTCACCTTCATTGATTTTTGTTTTCTTAGTCAGGAAGTCAACGGTGAAGGACTTCTGCAAGAGTGCGTCACCCTTGTATTTTTCATTGGATAGGATGGCCTTTACCGTTCCGGCATGCCATTTCTGCTTGCCGCTTGGCGATGGAATATTCTCCTCCGTGAGCTTAGTGGCAATTCCGTAAGGCGTTGTGCCTTTCATAAACATTCGGTAGATCTGCTTTACAAGTTTGGCCTGTTCTTCATTGACTACCAACTCGCCGTTAGGCCCTCGGTCATAGCCAAGGAATCGTTTGAATGGAACAGTAACCTTGCCGTCAGCAAAACGTTTTCTCTGACCCCAGGTGCAGTTCTCGGAAATGCTTCTGGATTCTTCCTGCGCCAGCGAGGACATGATTGTGATCAGCAGTTCTCCCTTGCCGTCAAAGGTCCAGATGTTTTCCTTCTCGAAATAGCACTCGACGCTATGCTCCTTCAGTTCACGGATGGTAGTGAGGGAATCAACTGTGTTCCGGGCAAACCGGCTGACAGACTTTGTGACGATAAGATCGATCTTTCCGTCCAGCGCATCGGCTACCATTTGCTTGAATCCCTCGCGGTGCTTTGTGCTTGTGCCGGTAATGCCTTCATCGGTGTAGACTTTGACGAACTCCCAGTCGTTTCTTGCTTTGATGTATTTTGTGTAGTAATCGATCTGGGCCTCATAGCTTGTGAACTGTTCGTCGTGGTCGGTGGAGACCCGGGCGTAAGCGGCAACGCGGCGCTTCCTGTTCTCGCCAATGGGAGAGGAGGTGAAGGGCTTCAGGGTTGCCGGTATGGTTTTTACTTTCCGTTGTTGTTCCAAAACTTCTCACTCCTTATCTTTTTCATCTTCCTGCTCATCTGAGCTTTATATTCTGGAGTCCATCTCTCCTTCATAAGCTGCCTCATGTATTCTCTGGACACTTCGCTGCGAGGCGTGAAGGCCTTTTCCGGAGGA
This sequence comes from Bilifractor sp., assembly GCA_051879715.1. Lineage (GTDB taxonomy): Bacteria > Bacillota > Clostridia > Lachnospirales > Lachnospiraceae > Bilifractor. The sequence continues at coordinate 7,159 of JBJEMO010000067.1, read as the reverse complement.
ACGTAGTGCGTAGTTTCAACTCGTCCGTCTTTAAAGTGAAATTCCAGAAGATCTTTGTCTTTCACATAGATCACCTGGATCTGCTTTCTGAAAGCGGCCGCATCATATTCAGAAATTCCCATGATCTCGGCGATCTGCTTCTTCAGGACGTCCTCGCGTAATCCAACAGTTATGCAGCCTTTGCTGTGATCTGAGCAGCGCCAGTAGTGCATTTTCGGCTTGTTCGGATTGGAAGCAGGCTGTGTGCATCGGCGGAAATTGCAGCCGCAGGCAGCGCATTTGATTTTGCCGGAAAGCTCTGTCGTTCCCTTCGCATGCGGTTGCTCACGACGTTTTTTTGAAGCCAATGCACGGTATTCCGATGTCCAGCAATCCTGATGGCCGGTATTTGGTGCAGGACGGGTGACCTCCGTTCCATCTTTTAAGAAGAAGTGGAGCGTGTATTTCTCCGGCACTTCGATATGGTCGACCTTTTCAAGAAATACGGTCTCGTCAAATTCAGATAGTCCAAGCACTTCACAGCAGGCTTTTTCAAGAGCTTTCTGACTGATTGTGCCGCCGACTGGACACTTCTTGCCGGGAACCTGTTTTTTCTTCTTGCTGCCGCAGTTCCAGTATTCCTGTGGGTGACCTTTCTTCGTGCGGCGGTTGTGCATGTAGCTGACTCCGCAGTAAGGACACTTGATCTTCCCAGTGAAGCAGCAGGTGTTCAAGCTCTTGTTTGCCAGAGCACCAAGTTCCCTGCGTCGGAGCATTTCGTCCTGCACGTATTTCCATGTGTCGTAGTCGATGATTGCTTCATGGGTATTCTCAACGAAGTATTGCGGAAGCTCACCACGGTTTTTCCTGCGGTGTTTATTGATGGGATCCGAGATGAATTCTTTCTGAAAGAGCAGGTTGCCTGTGTAAGTGATGTTCTCCAGTATCTTTTTTATATTGGAGTCTTCCCATCTCGCACCGGATCTGGTCTTTATACCTTCCGCCGCGAATTCCCGCTCAGTCTCTAGTCGTGATTTTCCATCGAGAAAGTTCTGAAAGATCCGTTTTACAATTTCCGCTTCCTCAGGGACGGGGACTAATTTGTCTCCATCCCATTGATAGCCGTAGATCTGGAAATGACCGCTGGCGTTTGGCAGGCCTTCCTGCATGCGTTTGCGGATTCCCCATTTCACATTGTTGCTGATGCTGACGCTTTCTTCCTGCGCAAAAGAAGCGAGGAGCGTAAGCATCACCTCGCCGTCACCGGAGAGGGAGCGGATGTTTTCTTTTTCAAACCTGACCTCAACGCCGATGTCTTTCAGGTGCCGGACTGTTTTAAGAAGGTCAACGGTGTTTCTGGCAAATCGGCTGATGCTCTTGGTAAGAACAATGTCGATCTTTCCGGCATCGCAGTCAGCAATCAGCCGCATGAACTCCGGACGTTTCTCAGTGTTGGTTCCGCTGATGCCTTCGTCAGCGTAGATCCCGGCAAATTCCCACTTAGGATTAGACTGGATCAGTTCGCTGTAACGGGATACCTGCGCCGAGAGGGAATGGTGCAGCCGCTCGGTTTCCATGGACACACGGCAGTAAGCCGCGACCTTTTTCCGTTCCGGCAGGACCGGTTTCATCTTTTTGATTTCTGTAATTTTCTTCATGAAATCAGCTCCTTTCCGTGTCTATTCATCACTCAGACCCGCCGATGGTATCAAGCGTTATCTGAGAATAAAGTGCCGAAAACAGGGCGGTATTTGCGGAGCAGGATTGTATCAATTTCGTCGTATTCCTTCCGTGTGATGATGCCGGATTTCAGCATGGATTTTGCTGCCGACAGGCTCGCCTGGTAGTGGCGCTCGGCTTCGCATTTTTCTTTATTCACTGGTCAGCGCCTCCTTTGAATCTCGCTTTGATGTAGCATGCGTGAGAGCAGTATTTCCGGTGTGCGTTGCCATAGGCGGAAAAGGGTCTGCCGCAGCATGCGCAGGTGAAGTCATATACCGCTTTCCGATGCACCTGGTCCAGATGGCTGTTCCACCATTCCTGACGGCAGGCACTGCTGCAGAACCGGATATGTTTTCTTCCCGGAATCTGCCGGACAGGCTTTCCGCAGTTCGGGCAGAACTCAGCGGGTTCTTCAGCGGTTTTCTGCGCCGGGACACGCTTTCCGGCGAGGCCGTTTCTGCGGCAGTAAGACTTGACGGTATTCTTGGAAAGGGAGAGGGCTTCGGCAATCGCGTCATAGCTCATTCCCTGTTCTCTCATACGGAAGATACGGGTTTTCTGTTCATCGGTCATGATGAGCACCTCCTTCATGTCTTCCGTCCTCAAAAAGACGGGCAAAACGCACCCCTTCGGATTAAAAAGTGCGTCTGCCCGCCAGAAACGTCAGTCTTTCTTATAAAATTCGCATTCGTAGCCGTCCGCACGGAGCAGAAGGCCAGGTGCCCACGGAGGAGTTCTGCCCATCTGCTCGCAGACCGCGTCGACGGATACGTCCATGCCGCATTCGATGATCAGCTCATCGTGCACATGAGCGCAGATAAAGCAGTGGGAGAGCGTCCGCATGGCGTAGCAGAGAATGTCGCGGCTGATCGCCTGGGTAATGTTCTCCACGATCTTCGGACCGTATGATTCGATGCGTTCCCACTTCTTCGTGGATCCAATGCCCATGTATGTGATGGATTCGCCGCCATACTGATTCGGCTGGATCATCGGCTTCACGTAGGCCAGATCTCTGCCGGAAGGAAGATGGATAAAGAGCAGCTGGCTTTTGTAGAAGAACCGGATTCCTCTGACTTCCCGGGTTCCCTTTGTCCGGATGACCTCCTTCACAGCACGGTCGACGTCCCACCAGAACTTTGTAATAAGCGGATTGGCGGCACGCCATGCGTCCACAATCGGCTGAAGTTCCTCTTCCTGCAGTCCCATGTCGAGCGCTCCCATCGCCTTCAGAGCGCCGACGGAGCCGCCATAGCCGCAGGCGAGAACCGCGATCTTACCTTTCTGCCGGAGCTCACCGTTGATGCCGTGTTTGACGACCGGCTTATGGAACATCGCTGATGCCGTAGCACAATAGATATCTTCTCCTCTGGCAAAGGAGTCCATCGTATGCTGTTCACCAGAGAGATAAGCCAGGACTCTTGCCTCGATGGAAGAGAAGTCGCTGACGATGAATTTCATGCCAGGACGGGGAATAAAAGCAGTCCTGATCAGCTCGGACAGAACGTTCGGAACGGAATCATAGAGAAGATCAAGAGAGTCATAGTCACCGTTTTTTACGAGGGCTCTTGCCTCCGCCAGATCCGGCATGTGGTTCTGAGGAAGGTTCTGTAACTGAATCAGCCGCCCGGAAAATCGTCCGCTGCGGTTTGCCCCATAGAACTGGAACATTCCTCTTGCTCTGTGGTCCCGGCAGGCAGCGTTCTGCATGGCCTGATACTTCTTTACAGAGGATTTGGCAATCTGCTGACGGAGCTTTAACACTTCCTTCAGATCATCCGGAGCAGTTTCCAGAAGGGATGCCACAGCCTTCTTGCCAAGGGTATCTGTCTTAAGGCCGTGGGCACTCAGCCAGTCCTTCATCTGCACGACAGAGTTCGGATTGGAAAGACCGGTCAGCTTCTTGAGCTTCTCGGTAAGAGAGGCTCTTGACCGGCTGTCAATTGCAATGGCCTGTTCTGCCATCTCAAGGTCTACAAGAATGCCCCTGTCGTTGATCTCCTGATCGATGTGGTATTCCTCCCAGACCGATTCCGGGACAGGGAAGTTACGCAGGTGCTTTTTGATGGACATTTCCACCTCGACATCGCGGCGGTTGTATTTCTTAAAGACCTCCCATTTATCCGGTGCGTCAGAGGGAAGATTCCTTGTTCTGCCGCTGTTCGCCTTTCTCGGCTTGCACGGAGTGCAAAAGTAGCGGAGGAGTTCCTTGCCTTCTGCCATTTTCTGTTCTTCGAGATCTAATGCCTCGCCGACGCCTTTCAGAGAGAGGGGAAGGCCAAGATAGGCAGACCAGATCATGGAACAGCGCCAGGATGCCGGGTCGAGGTAATTTCGGACGCTGTCTTCCGGAATACTGTAGGTGACAAAGCGCTCCGGGTAATATTTCCTAAGATATGCGGAAAGACAGATCCGTTCAAAACTTGCATTAAATGCCCACTTTGTCACTGTTTCGTCTGTTAGTGCATCCAGAACATCTTTAGGAACAGTATCGCCGGCAGTCAGATCCAGGACGGTTACCGGATCATCATCTCTGGCAAATCCGAAGAGAAGAATCTCAAAGGCCGGACTTTCCGTGTACCGGTACACACCAGACTTGTTCAGATCGACGTCTGAGAATGTTTCGAGATCGATACTAAGTGATTTCATAATGTGTCTCCATAAAAAAATAAGCGGCGGGAATTCTGCCTCCCGCCGCCGTTACATGTTGCCGTTATTCAGTTGTCAGTGCTTCAGATCTTCGAGAGCAGCCATGCGTCTTTCGTGGTATTCCTTGTCCCACTGCTGTTTTTCCGCTGCGAATTCCTTGTCACGCTCTGCAGCGGCTGCCTCGTTTTTCATCTTCTGGTCGTGCAGTTCCTTCTCAAACGCATCGTCGCGCTTTGTATTCCGGATGGAAATCACGACCATAATGATCGTGAGTCCCAGTCCGCCGAGCCCGAAGAGGGCGTAGATGATGTAGAGAACTGTATCAAGAATGTCTTTCATATCGTTGCCTTTCTGCTATTAGCCAAGAAAATCATCATCGCCGTTGTTGTCGGAGAAGTCGGAGAAGTCATCAGCTGCGCTGCTGTGAGCACCCAGAGGCTCGCCGTCTCTGATCTTCTGGATATTTCCAAGACCACAGGCCACGCCCTTGTTTCCGTTGGAGTTGAAAGCGTAGAAAGTGACAGATACCCTTGCATAGCAGCCGCTGTAAACTTCACTGCGATCAAGAATCGGCTGAACATGAGCATCAACGATCTGGGGCGGAGTGGTGCTGTTGGCATTGACGAAGAAGCTGTCCTTGTAGGCCTCGTCATCACGCTCAATATCACCGTCGCGGAGAGGGAGCTTGATCGCAGCCTTGTTCGGCTTCTTGCCGCCGAACTTGCTGATGCCGTCCTCGATAGCGGCATCGACTGCCTTGTTGATGGCGTCAATCGTCTTCTTGTCGGACTTCGGGATGATCAGCGAAACGCTGTACTTTTCCTTGCCGCCGTTTATGGACTTCGGTTCCCATACATTTGCATAAGAGAGTCTTACGATACCGGTTACGACTTTTGTAGAATGATTGTTAATAGGCATAATTAAATTTCCTCCTTGAATTCGTTATGAACATCATCTGCCATTATTTCCGGTCGCCCGTCCGATCTCGGTACGAGCGTCGGTTTGCCCGGCGGCTTCATCACAAGTCCGCCAAGGACTTCATGGAACGTTTTCTTACCCATCAGGCGTTCCATTTCCGTGATGGGGATGAGGCTTCTCCTGTAAATGTCGGTATAGCCGGCATTCTTCGCGGCCTCTGATACAGCCTGCTCATCTGTGTACTTTCTCTTTGAGCGTCCCTCGACAAGTTTGTAGGTTTTCCACTTCTTCCCATGTTCGGCAGCTTCATCTGTGGCATACTGCATCAGATCTTCAGCCCATTTCATCAGTGGATCGAGATCGGGAAGGATCTCATCAATCTCTTCATCCGAGAGGAGGGGTGGCTTCTGGAATTCGTACTTTGCGAGAGCGAGCTGCTTTTCGGCTCTTGCACGGCACTTGACTGCTGCTTTGCAAAAGCGGCACCAGTCGCCGGAGCAGTAATCGCCGAGTCCTTCATTGGCCAGAGCAACTTTAGGTTTTAAGACTTCATCTGCCCATTCCCTGAGGTGTGATACCGTGGTGTTCCAGGTCGAAATATTGTCTCGTCTCGGCTGGAAGATGGTCAGCGATACTTCCTCGAAGTTGTACAGATCTCCGAAGAGATCCAGTGCGCCGAGTGCATAGAGCATCATCTGCGGGTTTTCTTCTGACTCCACGAGCACTCCCTGACCGTACTTCAGATCAATGACATGCATCCTGTTATCGGAAACAATGATGCAGTCGCTGGTCCCGAAGCCATGCGGAATGTAAGCTGAAAGGTCAAGTTCGATCTCCGTGTAAGCCTGAGCATCACTGCAGGTCTGTCTTTCCTTGCCAAGCTGCTCCATGACAAAGTCGCGGTAATCGTCAGTGCATTCCTCCATCTCGTCTGTGTTGTAATCAGACACCGGACGTTTGCTGCGACGCTTGAGAGCTCGCTTTACTTTGTGGTCAGCAAGGGCATGAGCGGCAGTTCCTTCCGCTGAAGCAGGAGAGCTGGTATCACTGAAGGACTTCTCGAGCAGTGCGGAAGGCGTACAGTGAAGCCACCTGTGTGCACTGGAAGGAGAGAGCATTGCGTGATTAACCGGCATTCCCGATCACCTCAGCTTTCTTCAGCATTTCCCTGTAGTGCGAGGGATCGACCGCGCTGAGCTTCTCTGCACCGAATGAGTGGATGAGATCGCGGACCTGGCTTCCATAGCCTTCGCTGCTCTTTGCAGAGAGAACCGTGCGAACTTCCTCGAGTGTCACCGGCTTTTCATCCGGTACGTTTTCTGCAGACGGGGTCGTTTCCGCTTTAGGATCGGCGGGGCTTTCTACACCTGTGAGCTTTTCAATGTGGTCGGCTGTTCTGCGGAAATCTTCTGCGATTGCCTTAAGCAGTTCTTCCTGAGTCATTTGTTTCGCCTCCTTTCATTTCATGGATTTCTACTGACTGGACGCTCTGACCAGGAGAGAGGATTAGTACTTCCGTGTTTTCCCCGAAGAGAGCTGTGAGGAGTTTCATCGGAAGGTGGCGGACACCGCTGCTTACTACCTTTGTCCTGCGTCCGGAGCTGTCCGTGACGTTGATGCGGATTCTGTGTCTGAGTTTCATGTCATCACCTCGATTCTTTGTTGTTCTCCCTTCATGTCTTCCGTCCTCGAAAGGAGGGGAGAAACGCACCCCTGAATGAGAAAAAATAAAAAAAAAGCCTGCGGGCATTCGAAGAGGATACCTTCAGGCAAGGAACAGATATTTATTGAACGGTATAGACAGAGTGGTATAGAATCAGATTAGAGAACAACAAATCGGAAGTTGCAGAATTGATAAATTTACCTTTCGAAGAAAAAACAGTAATCTTGTATA
>JBJEMO010000066.1:0-2507 GCA_051879715.1 Bilifractor sp. | reverse complement strand
CGAGTATGACAAAGAAAATCCAAACCGAAGGGAGAGGATGCCTGTGTTGACTTCGGGGCAGCAAGAAAGGAAAAGTAAACAGAGAAAAATCCGCAACTCAGAGTATTACGACATGGAAGGTACTTTTGACAGGCTGTATGCAGAAAGTAAGAAAGATAAAGCCTTCAACCATCTGATGGAAATCATCGAGAGTGAAGAAAATATCAAGCTTGCATACAGAACGATAAAGAAGAATACAGGAAGTGATACTTCGGGGGTGGATAAAAGGACGATAGCCGACCTTGCAAAGTTAAGCGAGGAAGAATACGTCCGTCTCATACGGAAACAATTCAGTAATTATCATCCACGACCCGTAAGGCGAGTGGAGATACCAAAGCCCAATGGAAAGACCAGACCGCTGGGAATTCCAACTATCGTGGATCGGATCGTACAGCAATGTATTTTGCAGGTCATGGAGCCGATATGTGAAGCAAAATTCAGTGAGAACTCCAACGGGTTCCGCCCGAACCGTTCCGCTGAGACTGCTATTGCGCAATGCATGAGGCTGATACAGGTACAGCATCTGTACCATGTGGTTGACCTCGATATTAAAGGCTTCTTTGATAATATCAGCCATACAAAGCTGATGCGTCAGATATGGGCATTGGGAATTCGGGACAAAAAGCTGTTATGCATTATAAAAGAGATGCTGAAAGCACCTGTTGTTCTGCCAAATGGGGAGAAAACATATCCCACACGGGGTACCCCGCAAGGCGGTATTTTGTCGCCATTGCTTGCAAACATTGTTTTGAATGAACTGGACTGGTGGATTGCTTCCCAATGGGAACAGATGCCAACAAAGACAAAATTCAAAACGAGGAGCAATGCGCAGGGAACAGAGATTAAGAGCCACGCTTACAGGGCTCTGCGCCGGAGCAGATTAAAAGAGATGCATGCAGTTCGGTACGCAGATGATTTTAAAATTTTCTGCGCATCACATGAGGATGCTGTCAGAGCATACAAGGCAACAGAGTTATGGCTAAAGGACAGGCTGGGGCTGGAAATCAGCCCTGACAAATCCAAAGTAGTTAATCTCAAAAGACAGTATTCTGATTTTCTCGGGTTCAAACTGAAAGTCCGTAAAAAGGGTAAGAAATATGTAGTTCGGTCTCATATGAGCGATAAAGCATACAAAAAGGCTCATGAAAAAGTCTCGGAAGAAGTAAAGAAACTGGCTCATTCGTCAGATGATAATGCTCAGTTCATGCAGCTTCAGAAATACAACTCTGTAGTTGCCGGACTTCATGAATACTATTGTATTTCCACAGAAGTATCTCATGACTTCAGCAGACTTGCCTTTAGTATCAACAAACAGCTCAGAAACAGACTGAAAGGCGACTTATCCAAAAAGGGACAACTCAGAAATGGGTTCATCAAAGAAAAATATGGAGCAAGCAGACAGATGAGGTTCCTTCATGGACGTCCGGTGGTTCCACTGGGATATGTCCAGCCGAAGAATGCCCAGCATAAGAGGAAATCCATCAATAAATACACAGTCAAAGGTCGGGAACAGATTCATAAGAATCTTGCAATCGACACAGCGACAATGTTATGGCTGATGAGAAATCCTGTAAAGGGCAGAACCATTGAATATGCGGATAACCGTATTTCTTTGTATGCGGCACAGTATGGTAAATGTGCAGTGACAGGAATTCCGATGAATTCCCACGATATTCATTGCCACCATAAAGTACCGGTAAGCAATGGCGGTTTGGATGAATACGCAAATCTTATTCTTGTCAGCAAAGCGGTTCATATCCTTATCCATGCTTCTTCAGAACCTACGATTGAGAAGTACCTGAAATCCTTAAATCTTGACAATAAACAAATAGAAAAGCTTAACAAACTTCGTTCTATGGCAGAAATGCCACCTATTATTCTTTGAATTTAATGCTGTAACGAAGTGTGTAAGTTGTGTTTAAAAGCCCTGGACGGCTGAATTCGATGGAGCGCCGTGTGCGGTGAAAGTCGCATGCACGGTGTGGAGCGGGGGAAAATCCGGAGATAACTTCAAAGGATTACCTATCGCTATCCGGCGCGAAGAGCCAGGGCATCAAACAGCTGATGGCTGGTGCCGGAATCATGCTGCTGGGAACTACCCTGATTCCACAGCTGGCAACATTGTTCTCTTAAGAGGAGTGGTAGATGAACACCATCATTGAGAGAATTACGGAAGCGATAAAGGATATCCTGATCGGGCTTATCAAGTCCTGTTTGGATAACATGTTCACGTCTGTCAATGAGCAGGTGGGAACCATAGCCGGGCAGGTGGGACAGACACCGCAGGGATGGAATGCCGGAATCTTCAATCTGATCCAGAACATTTCCCAAACGGTGATTGTCCCCATTGCGGGACTGATCATCACATTTGTCCTGTGCTATGAACTGATTACGATGGTAACGCAGAAAAACAATTTCCATGAATTTGAGACTTACAACATTTTCCTCTGGATCTTTAAGGCGTATGT
>JBJEMO010000065.1:0-17691 GCA_051879715.1 Bilifractor sp. | reverse complement strand
AGAGATAATGTTCATCATAGTAAATATTCTGTGGTGCTTCTTTTGTTGACAATCTTAAAAAGTTATAAAGCCGCCTACATATCTGCCCACGGTCCCGGAAGTCGCTTTGCGGGAAGTGGTCAGGATTAGCACGGTCTCGACCCGGATTTCACCAGTGCTTATCTATTTTGTTTACAGATCAGGCGATTGATGGTCCAGAACAGCAGACCATACAAGGCTCCTACAGACATGATGATTGTAATCCAGATTTCAAAGCTATCCCTGATCTCCTGTCCTGATGTCTGGGCTGCAAGCAATGCTGCCAAGGCTCCAAGACATGTAAAAAGGAGAACTGTAACAGTCAGACTTCTTCTCTTCCTGATATTGGGAAGCATCCAGCGCATATAATACCACTGGATAATCGCCACGATCAGGATCCCGGCGATGACCTTCCAGAAACCAACCGGCGGAGGGAAGTCTGCTCCAAGAAGAAAGATTATGATCCATCCGATGATGAAAACAAGGGTCTCCCAAATCATCAGCGTATGATTGCGTTTGTCACCATCAAATCTACGCATCCCTTTTCCTTACGATAAATTCAAGATTGAAGGGAAGACCTTCCACTTTGCCGTCATGCTCAGACATATCCAGTGTGATGTGATTCGCCTTCGCCGCCTTAAACAGATCATCATGAATCTCTATCATCTCTATGGGACTGAATTCCCGATCTGTATAGCCCCGGGCCATCAATAATCTGGAAGTCGTTGTCCTGCTGCCATCATCCATTTTTCGAAGATCTTCAATCAGGTCTTCAGCTATATGCTTTAGATCACTTTTTCTCATAAACTGGCTCCTTTCCTTATGTGCAGACACCCATCATGTTAAGCCCCTGCTCATAGATGGAATCAGGACAGATTCCTCTCTCCGTGTAATCCTTACCTGAATCTGATCGCCGTCCCCTTTTCCAACGTATTGAATATTCCTTCAAAAACCTTTTTGTGCGACTCCGAGATCAGCCGGTTGAAGGAGGACAGGCCTGTCCGGACGTTATCGACAGAGAAGTCTGATCCCATATGGATCCAGGTCGAGAAAAGATCCTTCCAGGCGATGAAATAGCCGAGGCTCTGCTGGGCACTTGTCCGGCTGGAATAGGCATCGTCCGCTTCTTAATTGACATATTCCTTTCAAACATATTTAATCACGATAGTCAGATCCGACAACATATCCTTCCTGATTGACATAATAAACAATCGGGCCAAGGATAGCGTCATCTGTCGTGGTAAACGTTATTTTGTAATACGGGCCTGTACCTTCTACATCTGATATTTTCCAATAATCTTCCGGCAGTTCTTCAACAGTCGTAACTTCCGGGGCGTTCCAATTTGTGATAGTCTGAGGCTCATTATCACTTCTCGCTGTGATATATTCCTTGCATTGTGCCGCAGCAATTTCCTCATCATCCCCATTCTTAATCGCATTTACCAGCCGGATTACATCTTCATCCTGAAATCCACAATCTCTGTCTACGATCATTGAAAACGAGTAACCCTGCGCAGACCAGAGTGCCTTCCGGACATATCTGACAGTTGTCCCATCAGAATTACTAACTTCTGATTCAGGCTCATTGTCATAATAGACAGTAATGGGCCAATCAATATTCTTCAGCACTTTGCTTTCTGTATACTCATTATAGTCCCCGCTAATGTCCTGTTCCTCTCCCGCCGGGGCCTTCCTGATACAAAATTCGTCCTGATTGTCCTGCTCAGGGTTTGTGTAAATGATCTCAGCCATTTTATCTGAATCATCCGTCATTGCTCAATATGCAGAAATTTTCCATGTTACTCCAGCGGCATTAAATGTTTCCGGACTGTCAAGGTTAAATCCTACGGCCTCCTCCATTTCCTCCCTTGTCGAATAATCAGTCCATGGATTTTCCAGCTGCTCTGTGGAACCGGATTCAGATGTTTCTGAACCTGATACATCCGTTGAAGTTGCATCCGAAGAAATCATTATGCCCGTCTCTGTGTCCCCGCCACCAATCACCTCATTGTTTCCGCATGCAGACAGACACAATGTCGCCAGCACTGTGATGACCAATGTCAATGTCTTTTTCATGCTGGCTCCTTTCCTCTTGAAATGTTGTACCCCCTTCTGACTATATAGACAGCTTTTCGAGCAGAAATGTTGCACCTGTCTTGTATTTTTCTTGCACTTCTTCACTGGCAGAGGAAAACCGAAACCCCTGACTTCGACCGCATACGGTTTTCGGACTCCCAGATCTTTGCCGACAGCTGCTGCTTGTTCATCGCATATTTCCCCCTTCACAATGTAATTGCTCCTCTCATTATACAGGAAAAATGCGCAAACCCGCACCAATTCTGCCACCTGAAAAAGTTTTTTGGAATTTTTCTTGGAATTATTAAGATTCTGTTACAAATGGCAATTTTAAGAACTTTTTCGTGAAAGCAAAAAGAAACCGCAAACCCCCATTCTTTAAGGGTTTGCGGCATCTCCAAAACGATTATCGAGGTTACTGGATTCGAACCAGCGGCCTCTACGTCCCGAACGTAGCGCTCTACCAAACTGAGCCAAACCTCGACAGCTTACGGCTGACGCATTTATCAACCAGCGAATGTCATCATACTAAATTTACATAAACTTGTCAACACTTTTTTGCATTTTTTACATGCGATTTTTTCTTAAATTATATCCCCGCAAACAGATGAACCCATCTGCTCTTGGGGATTAGGCAATATTCTCCACGGGACTAAACCAAGCTGTCCGTCAATGATGCTGCCCGTGAAGAATAATGCTGTCACAAAGATGATTTATTTATACTTCTTGTAAAGCGGGCCAAATGCTGCGCATGCTCTGTAGTCTGCGCCCTCTTTGTCCTTTGTGCCGAATGCGTTCCATGCAGCCGGACGATAGATCTTCTCATCCGGAACATTGTGCATTGCAACCGGGATACGAAGCATGGAAGCGAAGGTGATCAGATCAGCTCCGATATGTCCGTAAACGGTAGCGCCATGGTTTGCGCCCCAGTTACGCATTACATCGTATGCTGTGCAGAATGCGCTTCCAGGAATGTGGTCTACACGAGGTGTGAACCATGTGCAGGGCCATGTATAGTCTGTTCTCTTCCAAAGGGTATCGGTTACCTCATCCGGAAGTGCTACGGTCCATCCTTCTGCAATCTGCAGGAACGGTCCAAGACCCTTTACGAGGTTCAGACGGACCATGGTAACAGGCATCTCTGTCTTTGTCAGGAATCTTGAAGAATATCCGCCGCCACGGAAGTATCCGTTATCAGCCGGCGGCCACTCTGTAGCCTGGCACATAGCCTTCTGATCCTCTTCGGTCAGCTCCCACCACGGCTTGATGGTCGGGTTGCCATCGGCATCCTTGCAGACGCCGGAGAAATCAAGTGCAGAAGCACCGGAGTTGATCAGATGCAGGAAGCCATCTGCATCCTTTGCATGACCCTCGATGTCATATCCGGTAACTCTCTTTACAGATTCGCCGCTCCAGTATGTACGTACATCAGAGAACATTGCAGCGCGTCCGGTCAGCTGCTTCTCAAACAGCATACACAGACCGTTCAGGCAGTCATTCTCAGTAGCCAGAACGTACGGCTCGCGGGCGCCATCGTAATCGAAGGATGTGGAAAGGAATGCTTCCGGATAGTCGCAGTTTGGCCAATGATCGGTCCACTGTCTCTGACCCTGGAATCCACCTGCGATTGCGTTGTGTCCAAGAGCTTCCTCTTCAAACTTCTGTCCGCCTGCAGTAACCTTCTCATCAGCAAGCTTTGCGTTTCCACGCATCAGGTCCTTGATGATGATGTACATCTTTACAGTGAACTCCCACTGTTTATCCTTAACCTCACGGGACTTCTGGATCCACTCAGGGTTCTTGTCCCAAGCTTCCTTGCAGTTCTCCTTTGTCCACTTGAGTGCTCTCTCGAACTCAGCCTTGTCGTAGATGCCCTCTTCCATACGACGGAGAACCTCTACCTCATCAACGGACTCTACACGCATTCCAAGATAGGACTCCATGAAATCCTGATCCATGATGGATCCGCCGATACCCATTGTAACGGAACCGATCTGCAGGTAGCTCATGCCGCGAAGAGATGCAGCAGCGACAGCTGCGCGTCCGAAGCGGAGAAGCATCTCCGTAACATCCTCCGGAATGGTATCGTCGTCTGCTTCCTGTACATCACGGCCATACATACCAAATGCCGGAATACCCTTCTGTGCATGTGTAGCAAGTACAGATGCCAGATATACAGCACCAGGTCTCTCAGTAGCATTCAGTCCCCATACACCTTTGATTGTGGTAGGATCCATGTCCATGGTCTCAGAGCCATAGCACCAGCAGGGTGTAACGGTAAGGGTGATGTCAACGCCCTCTTTCTTGAACTGCTCTGCACAGAGCGCGCTCTCACGAACACGTCCGATTGTTGTATTGGAGATAACAACCTTGACCGGTGTGCCATCTGCATATCTCAGATTGTCCTCATAGAGTTTCTTTGCTCTCTGAGCCATTCCCATTGTCTGCTCTTCCAGAGATCCTCTAACATCCAGAGGGCCCTTACGTCCATCGATTACTGGACGGATACCGATGACCGGATGTCCACCGATCAGTTTTCTTGTGTCAGCCATAAAAATACCTCCCATCCTGAATTTGTCATTCGGATCTGTCCGGCGTAACGTTTCGCCGGCAAATCAAAATAAAACGGGCTTTTTGCCCAACTCATGGCACTATTGTAGCACTTTCATCGGGCAAAAGATAGTGTTATAATCGTTTCATGTAGTAAGATATTCACTTTTTTATTATTTTTGTATATTGATAACAAAATCGGCATTGCATTTTTGTGTAATTCATCTACTATTGTCTGGCAATTGTGCAATCTGCCATATCAGAGAGGAATTTTTATGCAGTTTATGGATCTGAACGAGAAGCGCCAGCATGGCACTTCTGATTTTCCCTTTGCTTTTTACCATCTGGATCACCAGCATCCGCGCTATGTCATGAACTACCACTGGCATCAGGAGTATGAGCTGATCCGTGTTCTGTCCGGAGAACTGGATATGACCCTTGATGAGCGCGGCATACGCATGCAGGCCGGCGATCTTGTGTTTGTGCACGGAGGTGTTCTGCACTCCGGTACGCCACACGACTGCGTCTATGAATGTCTTGTCTTTGACCTGAATGCCTTCACACGCCACAATTCCAGCTGTGGTGCCTACATTCAGAAAATTCTGGACCGCTCTGCTCTTGTCTTTGATTTTTTTGCCGGAGAAAAATACGGCGTCACAATTATGTCCATTACGAATCATATTTTTGACGCTATGAGCGCACCCTTTCCAGGATATGAAATGATGGTCATCGGAGAGCTCTACCACTTTTTCTCCATTGTGTTTCGTGACCATCTTTACATGGAATCTGTACCACAGACCAGAAAGGGCTACCGGAAGGTCATTCAGCTGCGGAAGGTTCTGGATTATATTGACAAAAATTACAGCCAGCCCATCACACTGGATGAGCTGGCTGCCGCCGCTTCCATGTCACCGAAGTATTTCTGCCGCTTCTTCAGCAGCATGACGCATCGGACGCCCATGGATTATCTGAATTATCAAAGGATTGAACACGCCTGCTACGAGCTCTCCACGACGGACAGCTCTGTAACCGATGTGGCTTATGCCTGCGGGTTTGGAGATGTGAGCTACTTTATCAAAATCTTCCGGAAATACAAGGGGACGACACCCGGAAAATATTCCGGGAAATAGTGACCATCCCACGCATCCGCGATAGGAACAATATGCTTTTTCCATACGCCTGTGTTGTATTCATTTTACAGCTGCTTCGGAAATATAATCTATGCCTTCTCTGATCCGGCCTGTGTCTGTGCCTGTTCTTTCTCCTGTTTCATCGCAGCAGCTTTCTTGCGTCCTGCGATATAAGCGATCAGCTTCTCGAAGTAAACCTTGAGCAGTCCGCCGCAGGGAACGGCTATGATCATTCCCAGAAGGCCGCCGACCTTCTCTCCGATCAGCAGAGATACGATGACAAGTACAGGGTGAATACGGATACTATTGCCCAGAAGCTTTGGATTCACAACATTGCCATCGATAGTCTGCAGAATAAACAATGCCACCATAGCTATGATAAACCGCTGCAGGTTCCAGTTCAGCAGGCAGACAACCGCAGTGGACCCGTATGCCACGAAGGGGCCCACATAGGGGATCAGATTGCCGATTCCTGTAAGGACGCCTATGATGATGGCGTATTTTACATGGATGATCGAGAGCATAATGCTGACTGCTACCGCCATGAACAGCGCATCAATCAGCTGTCCGCGAATGTACCCGGAAAAGACACGGTCTGCCTCAGTGGCAAATTCCTCCAGATACTTTCTTCCCTTCTTACCCGCAATTGTGCGGAATACATGTCCCCAGTATTTTTTCAGTCCTTCTCCGTCAACCATAAAGTAGATGCCAAAGATGATGGCAAAGAGCAGCATGGAGAAGAAGGATGGCAGGTTCTTGATGTTGCCGATCAGGTTTTTCGCTATCTTCTCAATAGAATCCGACACTGCGGTTCCTGCCTGATTTACCAGGTCATTGATCTGTACAGAGGAAATATTCAGCCTGTGGAGCACAGATTCAATGTTGCTTGCGAGGGCATTCAGATTGTTTACAAAGCCGACCGTGATCGTGTCAAAGCTCTTCATGCTGATGACACTGATCTGGCTTGTAATGGTTGACACAATCAGTGACAGGAGGACAAAGATAATCAGTGCAACGATCAGACAGGTTATAGCTACTGCCAGGCCGCGGCAAGATTTTCTCTTTTTCTTTCCCGTTTGTCCGTTACCCTGTGCCCTTTCCCTCGGATGCAGCGTCTCTGCCCGGGGGCCATCTGGATTTTTCCCCGATTCTCGTTCTGTTCCGGATGTTCCCTCTTTCATTCCAGTTCCGGATGCCGCCTCTTCCATTCCAGATGCAGATCCATCGGCATCAGAGACCGTTCTTCTCTCT
Organism: Bilifractor sp.; assembly: GCA_051879715.1. Taxonomy (GTDB): domain Bacteria; phylum Bacillota; class Clostridia; order Lachnospirales; family Lachnospiraceae; genus Bilifractor. The sequence continues at coordinate 10,666 of JBJEMO010000065.1, read as the reverse complement.
TCGAGCCTTCGGCTCCGAATCTGTTCCAGGCGGTCCCGAAGTATATCGAGACGCTTTTCGAAGAAGTTTACCATCGGATACAGAAGATAAGCAAAGACCAGACCAAGGATCAGCGGCTTTGTGATCACACCAAGCCAGTTAATCCCCGATCCGATTGCCCCGAAGATATTTCCTACATGGTCAAAAAAACGGATCAGGAAGTAAAGAATCATCACCGTCAGAATGACGTAGAAGGAAATTCTGGTATATTCCGGCCTGAAATTGTCGCGCATTCTTCTTTTCGATGTTTTTTTCCCACTCCCGGTCGTCGGAGAGCTGTTTTCTCCGGCACCCCGGGTCTTAGCACCCGAAGTCTCCGGATCAGAGCCGTTTTCTATGTCTTTCTCAGGTCCTTCTGTATCCATATCTTCCTCTTGATAATTTCTGTACGTTCATGCTTCCTATATTCATGATAATACATTTTCTGACCCTGGAATCATATTCATGCTGGAAGTATATTATTTTCCATACACAGCATTTCTGAACCGCAGGATTATGAAATAACCCTGCGCCTTACAGGTCACAGTGATTTACGGTTCTCGGGAACGGAAGCACGTCGCGGATATTGCCCATTCCGGTCAGGTACATCACGCATCTCTCAAATCCAAGACCGAAGCCGGCATGACGGGTCGTGCCGTATTTGCGCAGATCCAGATAGAAATCGTACTGGCTCATGTCCATATGAAGCTCTTCCATACGGGCTTTCAGCTTATCGTAGTCCTCTTCCCTCTGGCTTCCGCCGATGATCTCGCCGATACCCGGTACAAGGCAGTCCATGGCTGCAACCGTCTTCCCGTCCGGGTTCAGCTTCATATAGAATGCCTTGATATCCTTCGGATAGTCCGTCACAAAAATCGGCTTCTTGAAGATCTGCTCTGTCAGATACCGCTCATGCTCCGTCTGAAGATCACAGCCCCAGCTCACCTTGTAATCAAATTTGTCATTGTGCTTCTCCAGAAGCTCAATCGCCTCCGTATAGGTAACACGGCCGAAATCAGAATTCAGCACATGGTTCAGACGGTCCAGAAGTCCCTTATCCACGAACTTGTTGAAGAAGGCCATCTCCTCCGGCGCGTTCTCCAGCACATAGCGGATGATGTACTTCAGCATAGCCTCTGCGCATTCCATATCGTCCTCCAGGTCCGCGAAGGCGATCTCCGGCTCAATCATCCAGAACTCTGCCGCATGACGGGTGGTATTGGAATTCTCCGCGCGGAACGTCGGACCGAAGGTATAGATCTTGCGGAACGCCTGGGCAAAGGTCTCGCCGTAGAGCTGACCGCTTACGGTAAGGTTCGTCGGACGGTTGAAGAAATCCTTTGTATAATCGACGGTTCCGTCATCATTCTTCGGAACATTGGCCAGATCCAGCGTCGTCACCTGGAACATCTCGCCGGCGCCCTCTGCATCACTGGACGTAATCAGCGGTGTATGTACATACACGAAGTCATTCTCCTGGAAGAACTTGTGGATTGCGTAGGCAATCAGGGAACGGACACGGAAGGTAGCCTGAAAAATATTGGCGCGCGGGCGCAGATGGGAAATCGTGCGCAGGTAATCCATCGTGTGGCGCTTTGGCTGAAGCGGATAATCCGGTGTGGAAGGTCCCTCCAGCACAACGCTGTCTGCCTGGATTTCAAAGGGCTGCTTGGCGTCCGGTGTAGCCACGAGCGTGCCCTCTACGATGATGGCGGCGCCGATATTCAGGGAAGAGATTTCTCTGAAGTTCTCAAGCTTGTCTGCGTACACGATCTGCAGCGTCTCAAAGAAGGTTCCATCATGCAGCACAATAAAGCCAAAGGTCTTGGAATCACGGATATTGCGGACCCAGCCGCCGACCTTGATCTTCTGACCGATGTATTTTTCTCTTTCCTTGTAAATCTCCCTGACAGTAACCAAATGTTCCATCTTCTTATGCCTCTTTCCTCTTTTGATCCTTTTTATATGAGTGCTGATAAGCATGAATGCTGAATAATTCTTTCCTGCATTTGCCAAAAAACACTTTTCCTGCATTATATATTACTTCTCCGGTATTAAGCAATATACAATTGGCGCCGGATCCGTACTGCAGGAATTCAGAATACAGGATCCGCACTGCGAAAATTTAGAATTTGTTTAACAGTCTGTGTTTTCCCGTTAAGCAGCATAAAGTACCATGCTTACTGTTCCGAACATCATCACACTGTACAGGCGCTCCGGATACGCAGCTGAACACGCTGCTGATAAAGCCAGCTGCACGTCAGCAGCCTGTACAGTGCACAGCAGGTAAAAAACCGCACAATGCAAAGCTTACTGCAGGTAATAACCCGCACAATGCAAAGCCTGCTGATGGTGTACAAAATACAAAACAGAAGAAACAGAAGGAGAGGAATCTAACATGATCAAAGATGCTGCAGATGGATTCTATATGGCGCTTGCAGACAGCGTCCCCGGGGTATCCGGTGGAACCGTGGCTTTTCTGATGGGCTTTTACGATCAGCTGATCGGTTCAATCAATCGGCTGATCTTCGGGAAAAGAAAGGAAAAAGCGGATGGAATAAAATATCTGGTCCGCCTGGGCATCGGCTGGGCAATCGGTATGGGAATGGCTGTCCTTGTCCTGAATGCTCTGTTTGAACAGAACATCCACGTAATCAGTTCCCTGTTTATCGGCTTCATCCTTGGCGCACTGCCTGTGGTCTGTATGGAGGAGAGGGACACGGTCATACAATGGAAGAAGGGAATATTATTCCTTGCTGCCGGAATGGCCCTGGTGATCGGTATTACCATTCTGAATTCCAGACTTCCCTCTGCATCCATGGACCTTGCAAGCTTCAGTCCGGTACTTGGCATACGTCTCTTCCTGATCGGAATGGTGGCCATCTGTGCGATGTTCCTGCCGGGCATTTCCGGCTCCACCATGCTTCTGATCTTCGGCGCGTACCTTCCGATCATGCATGCGCTGAAAGGACTGATGCATTTCCAGCTCAGCTATCTTCCGGCAATACTCATATTCATACTTGGACTTCTCGCCGGAACCGTAAGCATCGTGCGCGTGATAAAGGACAGTCTGGAAAAATACCGTCCACAGATGATCTACTTCATTCTGGGCATGATGGCAGCGTCACTGTATGCCATCGTCATGGGCCCGACGACCCTGGACCATCCGCAGACGCCACTGAATTTTTCCAATTTCAATTACCTGGCATGCTTCATCGGTATTGCACTGGTTGTCGCTATGCAATTTGCAAAACGCAGAGGATCCCGGAAGGAAGAACAATCAGCCTTTTAACAAAAGCTGAAAATCGCACGTACATCTTCATACTGATGTACGTGCGATTTTCGTTCTGCAAAATAGGAATATCAACTCCGGTTTACTCTGTATCCGGCGCCCCACACTGTCTCCAGTATTTTCGGATTCTTCGGATCGTCCTCGATCTTCTCACGGATACGGTTGATGTGCACCATCACTGTAGACGTATCACCGATATAATCATATCCCCAGATTTTTTCCATAAGCTGTTCCTTGCTGAATACAATATTGGCGTTCTGCGCCAGAAATTTCAAAAGCTCAAATTCCCGGTTTGTCAGACGGATTTCCTTTTCTCTCTTCCATACGCGCCAGCTGTCCGGAAGGATTTTCAGGTCCCCCACAACGATCTCCGGCGCATGGGCAGCCGTCTCCCCGTTATTGCCTGAACCGTCCTGTGCCTCCTTCAGACGCCGATACTGTCTGAGATTTGCCCTGACCCGTGCCGTCAGCTCCAGAGGGTCAAAGGGCTTTGCAATATAATCGTCGGCGCCGGAATTGAACCCGCGGATTTTATCCACGGATTCATTGCGGGCTGTCACCATCAGAATAGGAATATCATACTTTTCCCTGACCTCCTGACAGATGTCGTAGCCGTTTCTGCCCGGAAGCATCAGGTCCAGGAGAATCAGATCGCAGGGATGCTCCCGCAGATAGGTCAGAATGTGATTCCCATCCGGCAGTACCTCCGTCTCCCAGCCAGCCGACTGCAGATACGTCTCCTCAATCATCCGGATATCCTCATCATCCTCAATGATCAGTATCCTGTCCTTTTTCTCCATCACTATCCTGACCTCCTTCCTTCAGATCAATTACAATTGCCAGCCCCCGGAATGCTTCATCACGCTGCTCCATGTCAGCAGAGACGTGTCCACCCATAGCCTCACAAAGATATTTTACAATATACAGGCCCAGACCGCTGCCCTCTTTCTTTCCTCTTGACTCATCGACACGGTAAAACTCCTCAAAGATCCGGCTGCGTTTCTCCTCCGGGACACCCACGCCATTGTCCTGAAGTATCAGCCGCTGCCATCCGCCCGGCATCCGCCGGACCATAACGAGACATGCAAGCGGAGAAGCCATCGCATACTTCCTGCTGTTTGTCAGAATATTCGTCAGAATCCTCTGCAGCGCCTCGGGATCGGCCAGAACAGGGGGCAGAGTGCCCTCCGGCAGGCGGCTTACCACCTCAATTCCCTCCATTTCCGGCGAGTCCTCCCTGGTTTCGAAAAAGTGCCCCAGGAATATGCTCAGATCAATCGGACGAAGCTGTACAGGAATTCCTCCTGTCTCAAGCCTGGAAAAATAGAAAAGCTCGTCGAGAAGCCCAGACATCTCTCCGCTTCTTTTATAAGCCGCCTGAAGGAACCTTGTCTGCTGCTGTCCGGTCGCAACCCCGTCCAGCACACCCTTTACCGCACCGCGGATCGCCGTCAGAGGGCTCCTGAGATCATGGGAGATACCGGCAATCATCTCCTGCCTGGCCTTTTCGTAACGTGCGTTCTTCTCTCTTTCCTCCAGCAGATGTGCCTGCATGCCATTAAATGCATCACATACCTCTTCAAATTCCCTGTCACCCTTATACGCAACCGGCACCGTAAAATCATTGCTCTGAATCCGCTCTGCTCCATCTTCCAGCTGCTCCAGCGGCTGCATGATACGCCTGGAGAGCAGATACGAATACAGACGGCTGACCACAAGCAGGGCAAGAATGCACAGAATCGCAAAGAGCAGAAGCAGAAGGATAAAGCTTTCATTATGTACAGTCAGACGCTTCACCAGCTCATCGGCGACAGGGCCGTCCAGCTTATCGCCGATAATCTGATGAAGCGTTTTTTCCTCCATCTCCCAGTAAATTTTCAAAATACACCCGCCAATGATGGCGCAGATTGCAATTGCCGTCACGGTCATAAGCGTATTCAGACGAAAAATCCTGTCTCTGACGGAGATACTGCCCTTATCTCCGGATCTTGTTGGTTCCATTATGATTTTCCTTTCCTCAATATTTTGTCCAAAGTCTGCTGTTCTGTTGCATGTCCTTTTTTGTTTTTACAACTGGGAGCGCCGATTACGCAAGTGCAGATATCCTGCACCTGCAAGAAAGTACGAAGTCAAATAATATTGCGAGAGGCACCAGCAGACGAATCACTTCTACCATCATGTCACATTTTCTTCTCTTTTTCCATTCTGTCACGTTCAATCATTTGGCATCCTGTCATTTTACCGTTCATCGATAGGCCAGCAATAAGCATCTGGTTGTTTCATGCAGTCACCTCCTCCTGTTTTCCTGCCTGCATACGCTCTGACAGTGCCTTATACAGATGAAATGCCGTCCATCCGCAGAATATTCCGACCACTGCTCCCGCCAGAATATCCGTAGGATAATGAAGATAAAGATAGAGTCTGGAAAATGCGATCAGGCAGGCGAAAACCACTGCCGGAATTCTCCATTTTTTCAGAATTCCTGAAAAACAGAATCCGGTGACTGCAGCAAAGGAAAGCGCCGTATGACCGGACGGGAATGAATAATCAGTGGGTCTGGCAACAAGAAGCTTAACCGCAAGGTTGACATCACATGGACGTGTGCGCTGTACCAGATTCTTCAGTAACATGTTGCAACACAGTACGTCGAGCACCATGGCGATCATCATGATCACACCTGCCTTACGTGTCGATTTTCTGATCAGCAGGGCCAAAGCAAGCGCAGGCCATAGCAGAAGTCCCTGTGAAATCAGGGGCATCAGCACATCCCCTGCCGGTGTACGAAAAGACTGAATCGTATCTAATATCTGCATCTCAATACCCATAAAAATACCTCCATATTCTGTAGCAACCATTTCGATACTGCAGAATATAGAGGTTAATTCTGAACAGGGATTTCTGTACCGTTAAACAAAAACTAAAGTTCTCACTACCCCTGCTGCTCATTTAAATTTTTCTGAAAAAGGAGATCTCATACAACACTTTAAAGAGCCTAAAAAATACCAGAAACCTTCATTAGCGATAAGAGATACGGATCGCACTGATGCCACGGAGCAGGAGGTTCATCATGATATTAATCGATGAGTTTCTGTCCGCTCTTGACTGCCTGTTCCCATTAGTTCACAGCGCCCCAATCTTTCCAGCTTACATATTCTGTTCCATTAATGCTCATAGTGGTATCCCCCAGGTAAAACACCTGATTGCCAACTGTCTCATCTCCACAAAGTTCCCTGTATTTCCTGATGTTTGCGGATAATTTTTTTTCCGGAGCATTGGAGCTCTTAACCTCAATGGCAAAAGTTTTTTTCCAATCAGCAATGACATCCACTTCAAATCCTGTGGTATCTCGGTAGAAGGTGAGCTCTGGCTTCTTTCCTGAATTATACCGTTTCTTTAATAATTCTGATACAGCGAGGGTCTCAACAGCTCCCCCCTTGTAGGGGGAGAGCAGGAGATCCTCTTTGGATTCCAGGCGAAGCAGATGGCAAAGAAGACCTGTATCCACAAAGTATAACTTTGGTGTCTTCACCAGACTTTTCCCAAGATTGTTCGAGTCCGGCTCAAGGAAATGTATAATGTAGGACATTTCAAGGATAGAAAGCCAGCTTTTTATTGTAGGCTGAGCAACACCCACTTGCTTTGAGATACTATTCATAGACAGAAGCTGCCCGCTGTGCAAGGCACAGATTTTTATAAATTTCTTAAAGACCGAGAGGTTTTCCGGCCGAATCTGGTCTTTTACATCCAGGTCTAGGTAGGTATCAATGTAGCTCTCATACCAATCGTCCGTAAGAAAATATTTTGTGTCATCATATAAGGGGGGATATTGGCCGCCATATATGAAATCGTAGGGGTTGTTCGGGAGCCTGCCTTCATCTTTCAATTCCTGAATCGATAGAGGAAGTAAGGTTAAAAAGGCAGCCCGACCTGCCATGCTTTCGTTCATATTTTCTCTTAGGCGAAATTGACTGGAACCTGTAAGAATATATTTCCCCGGTTCAAAGGACCCCTGATCTACATATAGCTTCAGCGCATCAAAAATCTCAGGAACCTTTTGGGCTTCATCAATAATGACACCATCCGGGAAGGCCATTAGAAAGTCAGAGGGGTTGGCTTCCGCCAAATTTCTCATTGCCTGATCATCAAATGTTACATACTTCTTATCTGGAAAGGAAAGTTGCGCCAGCGTAGTTTTGCCACTTTGGCGAGGACCGGTGATACCGATGACCGGAAATTGTTTGGCAAGTCGAATCAAAGCTTCCCTGGCTGTCCTTTGTATCATAATATTGCTCCTTACAATAATTCAAAGTAGATATATAAGTTATTTCAAAGTTTATAGTATATTTAATTCAAAGTCAATGCTCAAATAATTCAAAGTTATAGTTGTTGGAATTTCAAAGTCGCACAATATTGCAGTTTTTCTTCCAAGGAATTTCATATTGGTGCTTCATTTATGATAATTTCGTTTATCTGGATACAGTCACTATACAAAAACACCGCACGCCAAAGTGCTTGCACAATGATCGTGTAAAGCTGTCTGACGTGCGGTATTTCTCCTGATTATTTGACTCTTTTGGCTATTTTACATGTCTGTTTATGATCCATTTTACCAGTGATGCCCAGAATATGATTACTCTTCAATATGCTCCCTGCCAACCCGGATGATCGTATGTACATGCTCATCCGCCAGAAAGTAAAAAATCTGCTTTCCTTCTCTGCGCGCCCCGACCAGCTTAGCCTGGCGCAGAATCTTCAGCTGATGTGATACAGCCGACTGTGTCATATTCAGAATCTCGGCAATCTCGCCCACGCTTCTCTCGGAATCAAAAAGTGCAAACAGAATCCTGATTCTGGTCGAATCCCCGAAGATCTTGAACAATTCAGCCAGGTCAAACATCTCATCTTCATCCGGGAGGCAGCATTCCTTACGCTTGTCTGTTTCTCCGTCTGTTTTTTCTGTTTCTTCCTGAATATTTTCTGTTTCAGCATTTATTTTTTCTATCTTGTTGTTCATTATTATTTTTATTACTTTCCCCCACGCCCGGCATACAGTGTTCTCGCAGAGTTCAATACACAAAGGATCAGCACACCGGTATCCCCAAATACAGCCAGCCACATCGGCGCCAGCCCGACCGCTGCCAGCAGCAGAATGGCGACCTTTATGACAAGTGCAAGCGCGATATTCTGCTTTGCAATGCGGATGGTATGTCTGGAAATCCGGATGGCCTTCTCGATCTTCGAGGGCTTGTCATCCATCAACACTACATCCGCTGCCTCGATTGCAGCGTCAGAACCCAGCGCTCCCATAGCGATACCTACATCCGCCCGTGCAAGCACAGGCGCATCATTGATGCCGTCACCCACAAAGGCAAGGGAATGCTGTTCAGGCTCCTCATGCAGAAGCTCCTCCACCTTGGACACCTTGTCTGCCGGAAGCAGCTCTGCACGGTATTCATCTACTCCAAGATCCTTTGCCACCCTCTGTGCAACCTTTTCACGGTCACCAGTAAGCATAACCGTCTTGTGGATCCCGGCTGCCTTGAGTGCAGCTATTGCCTGCCTTGCATCCGGCTTCTCCACGTCATTGATATGGATATGTCCTGCATACTTACCCTCGATGGCAACGTGAATGATGGTTCCGGGTTCGTCACAGATCTTCCATGCGGCTCCGACATCCTCCATCATCTTCTGGTTACCGACGCAGACAGTCCTGCCGTTGACCTTTGCACGAATGCCGCGGCCTGCAATCTCTTCCACATCATCTACCGTACATCCATCGTCCTCTTTTCCAAACGCAGCCCGAAGGGATACTGCAATCGGATGTGTGGAATATCTCTCCACATGCGCCGCAAGGTGCAGCAGTTCCTTCGCCTCGATCGCTTCCGGATGAATGGATGTCACTTCAAACACACCCTTTGTCAGTGTGCCTGTCTTGTCGAATACCACCGTATCTGTTCTGGACAGCGCATCCATATATCCCGATCCCTTGATCAGTACGCCGATTTTGGATGCAGCACCGATTCCTCCAAAGAAGGCAAGCGGAACAGATACCACCAGCGCACAGGGGCAGGATACGATCAGAAAGGTCAGTCCACGAAGCAGCCATGTGGCAAAGTTCCCGGTAAAATCTCCGGAAAGAACCGGCGGCAGAAAGGCCAGCACAACGGCTGTCAGCACGACAATCGGTGTATAAATCGCTGCGAACCTTGAAATAAACTTCTCGCTTTTGGACTTCTTGCTTCCGGCATGCTCTACAAGCTCCAGGATCTTAGATGCCGTGGATGCACCAAACTCCTTCTCGACCCGCATGCGCAGCATACCGTTCTGGTTTACGCAGCCCGAGAGGATCTGGTCCCCGACACCAACATCTCTCGGCAGACTCTCACCGGTAAGTGCTACCGTGTCCAGACTGGAGCTTCCCTCCAGGACCACACCGTCCATGGGGACCTTCTCGCCCGGCTTTACCAGAAGAATATCGCCTACCTTAACCTCCTGCGGAGAGACGACCTTTACTTCACCATTATATACCAGATTGGCCGTATCCGGACGAATATCCAGCAGCTGGGAAATAGCCTTGCGGCTGTTGCCCTCAGCAATTCCCTCAAACAGCTCACCTACCTGGAAGAACAGCATAACAAAGACCGCTTCCGGAAACATCGCCTTGCCTCCAGGAACAAATCCGATCAGCAGTGCACCAACAGTGGCAATCGTCATCAGGAAGGATTCATCAAATACCTCTCCGTGTGCGATTCCTTCTCCGGCCTCACGCAGAACATCAAAGCCGGATACCAGATAAGGCACCAGATAGATCAGCAGGCGCTGCCACATCTTCAGATCGGGCAGTGCGCGGTTGATCAGATATGCAGCTAAGAGGAGGCCTGTCGCAATGCAGATCTGAATAAATTTCTGCTTCGGAGGCATTTCATCATCATCATCATCTTCCTTCTCTGCCTCTTCCCTCTCTGAATCCTCTTCTGCTTCCTCTTCCCTGGATGCCTCTTCTGCAGCATCCATCAGTCTCCGGTTCTCCCTATGCTCCTTTTCCTTCACAAGCCTGTCCGCTTCAAACTGTTCGGTCTCAGCATGGGCAAGTGCTTCCTTCTCTTCTTCCTCTAACTTACTCATAAGCAGCCTTATAACCTCCGATATCATATCCCTTAAGTTGCATTTGTCGTTTAATCATATGTGCATTTGTTCATATGTTGAATGTACTACAATACGTAACTGCTGTCAATCTTATTTTTCAATTATTTTTTCTCCCTACAGCTATAATATTACAGTTCACTGGTGTGTCAGGAGGACACTTCTCATGCAGGCCTTTGGAGTGAGTAACTACGGACAGTTAGCTGGTTTTAT
>JBJEMO010000064.1:0-2508 GCA_051879715.1 Bilifractor sp. | reverse complement strand
CTGATCCGTAATTTCGGGACGTATGACGAATCCCGTGTCACGATCCTTGATGATATCTGTGCTACCGCCAAGGGATATGAATATCTGGCCCTAATGAGTCTGAAAAGGAGGGAATAAGCCATGGCAAACAACATCCGAAGCACAAATCTGCGCTTCAATCTGGAGAAAGAACTGCAACGGAAAGCATGGGAATATCTGCAAGCCATGGACAAGCAGGAATTCAAATCCTACAGCCATGTGATCGCCCTTGCACTGGTCGATTATTTTGACCGATATTATCGCACACAGGAAGACCCCTATCTGGAAACCCGGGAACGAGAAGAACGTTTTGTCGCTCAGATTATAGAAGCCGTGGAAAAGAGCCTGAACCAAACGCTTCCCCTCTTCCTTTCCGGTCTGACAGCAGGGATGGCACAAAGGGAGCCCCAAAGCAGGGCATCCTTACCGTCTCATGAAGAACCGGAGCCAGAGACAGATGTAGACTGGGATTTTCTCGGAGAATAGCCGAGACGCAAAGGAGGTGGACACATGACGGAATTTCTGACAGGAAATACCAGACTGCCGCCCTATATGGTATTTCCCAAGTTTATCCTGAATATGGAGCTGAATGAAACAACCAAGCTGCTCTATATGGTTCTGCTTGACCGTGCAAGGCTCTCTCTGAAAAACGAAGGCTGGACAGATACATCCGGTCATGTGTTCCTCTACTTTACCATCGAAGCAATGGCGGAGGTTCTCCACAAAAGCCAGATGACCATCAAAACATCCCTGGCAGCACTGGAAAAGCAGGATCTGATCCTTCGAAAACGTCAGGGAGCCGGGCATCCCAACCGGATCTATGTGAAATTCCCGGCAGGGGCTTTCTGCCAGACAGACAGGATTCTTTCCCTAAGACAGACAGAAAACTGTCCTGCTGACAGACAGGATTCTTTCCCTGAGACAGACAGAAAACTGTCCTGTAATAAGAAAGAGAGAGATAAGAACGATTTATCAAAAAGAGAGAGCCAGGGGAAACGCTCTCCCTATGGCAAATTTCAAAATGTATTCCTGTCAGAAAAGGAACTGGAAGAAGTCAGACAGTCGGTTTCAGACTGGCAGGAATATATCGAACGGTTATCCGGCTACATGGCTTCCACCGGAAAGCACTACCAGAACCATGCAGCCACCATCATCAACTGGGCAAGGCAGGACAATCCCCCTTCCCGGCAAAGCATTTACGAAAGTGAGGAGTACGAAACATTATGAAAAAGTTTACAGAAGAACTGACCAATCAGGAACCAAACAGAGAGTTGCAGCCGGATGAATATTTTCATGACTCCGACAACCTGATCTACTGCGCCAAATGCCATACACCCCGGCAGGGCAGGTACACCTTGCAGGGCAGGGTATTCATGCCGCCCATCCGGTGCAAATGCCAGCAGAAACTCTATGACCAGGAAGAAACGAAACGGAAACTGCTGGAAAAACAGGCAGAAATCGAACGGATGAAAGCCAGCGGGTTGCAGGATAAGGCACTCTATGATTATACATTTGACAAAGATAACGGCATCAACCCGGAGATGGCATACGCCCACAAATATGTGGAGAACTGGGAAGATATGAAAGCCAATTCCTCCGGTCTTCTCCTCTGGGGAAATGTCGGTACCGGGAAATCCTTCTTTGCAGGCTGCATTGCCAATGCCCTTCTGGAAAAAGGTGTTCCGGTGCTGATGACAAATTTCTCCCGGATTCTGAATACCCTGACCGGAATGCACTTCGAAGACAGGAACCAGTTCATTGACAGTCTGAACCGATACAGCCTGCTAATCATTGATGACCTAGGGATTGAACGCAATTCTGAATTTGCCCTTGAACAGGTATTCAATGTGATCGACAGCCGTTACCGCAGCAAAAAACCGCTGATTGTAACCACCAATCTCACATTGACGGAACTGAATAATGCACCTGACGTGGCACATAGAAGAATTTACGACCGGATTCTGGAACGGTGTGCCCCCATCCGGATCAACAACCGCAACATCCGGCAGGACAATGCCTCTGCCAATCTGCAGGAAGCGAAGAAAATACTGCTGTAATGAATCCAGTACTAATTAATTCAGGAAATGTTACCGCATTATTACCACTATTCTCAGGCGGTGATACTGCAATCTCCCTTTCCAGACATGGGAGAAAGTATCACTGCCACTGACTATTCAAAACAGTACCAATTTAAAGAATTGTAAGACCAAAAAGCCCGGATACGGGCATAGAAAAGGAGACGCCAGATATGGCAAATAAAAAAACAATGACATCCGAAGAAAAAGCACTTTTACAGGCAAAACACCGACAGGAGGAAGCCGAAGCAAGGAACCGCAGGAAAGAACGTAACGCCAGAACGCACCGATTGATCCAGGAAGGAGCAATTCTGGAAAGCGTTGCTCCACATATCCGGGAAATGGATTTGGATCTCCTGAAGCGGGAACTGATAATCCGGCTACAAGGACTATAGATAATGATATTTTACTCCCA
>JBJEMO010000063.1:0-2539 GCA_051879715.1 Bilifractor sp. | reverse complement strand
AAAACTTCATTTGAATTTTCGAGGATGTGTTTTACTGTTCAGTTGTCAATGTTCTTACTGTCATTGTTTTCTTTTCTTGCGACAGCTAGATCATAATAACACGCACTTCATATGAAGTCAACATCTTTTTAAAAACTTTTTAGGTTCTTTTTTACAGTCACCGCGATCAGTCTTCTCTTTTTTCGTTCTTTAGATTCAATACCGCTTCCTTCAGACGCTGTCCCGGATGCATATTGCCATGTTTCTCATCATAATGCTCTTCTTTACGATTCATAAAGCGTTGAATATTAACAAGAACGTGGCGCTGTCCTGCAGAGAGCTTTCCTGCCCTTCTCAAAACTGAAGCTTTTGATTCCACTGCATTTTTTACATCCTCAGGAACTGCAGCAATTTTTTCATATCGCTCTTCTGCCTTCTCATTGAATTCCGTTTTGAAATCTTCAATGTTCTGAAGCAGGGAGGATAACGCAGTCTCTGTAAGCGCAATGTCCGCACCAAAAAAGCCTGCAAACACCAATCCGAGTATCTCATAGAACAATGCAGGCAGAACCGAGTGAAGACCAGACACCCAGGGCAGAAGATATCGGATGATAAACACGCCGACTGCGCCAAAGCAAAGGCTGACGGGCAGGCAGATTCTGCCATTCAGGTTCAGGGGCACCCTGCTGTAATCCCACCAGCGTGCATGGAATCTTTTTTCCAGTACCCATGAGGTTCCATATTCTGCAATAGCACTGACCACCATACTGATCAGAAAAAGGAAGACTACAGGAATGTCCCGGGTACGAATGTGACTGCTCTGCAGAATATGGAACACTATGATCCCTGCTACGACACAGCTTCCGTAAATCGGACAGATCGGTCCAAAAAGGAAGCCCCGGTCCTGCCAGTGTTTTTCCTTCACTGTACAGTAAAAAGATTCCCACAGCCAGCCCAGAAAAGAGTAGAAAATAAATTCCACAAACAGTTTACTGATCTGCATACGTTCCCGCCCTCAAAAGTCTAATGCAAAATTTCACCCAAAAGATCCCGTATTTCTTCATAGCTCTGCGTCTCATTGATTCTTCTGCGCAGAGAAGCAGAATTGGGAAATCCTGCCGTGTACCATGAGATATGTTTTCGCATTTCCCGGATTGCCACAGGCGCGCCCTTGCACTGGATCATCAGCTCAGCGTGCCGGAGAATCATCTGGTATACCTGCTGTGCGTCCGGTTCCGGCAATACCTCTCCCCTTTCCAGATATGCAATGACTCTCTTGAATATCCAGGGATTGCCACGGGCTCCTCTCGCAATCATGACGCCATCCGCGCCAGTCTGCTTCAGCAGCTGTTCTGCAGCCTGTGGAGTATCCACGTCACCATTTCCGATCACGGGTATCGACACAGCCTCCTTGACCTGCCGGATAATTTCCCAGTCTGCTTTCCCGGAATAATATTGCTCCCTCGTTCTTCCGTGAACTGCAATGGCAGATACACCAGCATCCTCCAGCCGCCTGGCCACCTCAACCGCATTGACCTGTTCATCATCAAAGCCCTTGCGGATCTTGACCGTCACCGGCTTGTGAATCCTCTTCACTACGGCAGACAGAATTGCAGCAGCACGGGCAGGGTCCTTCATCAATGCAGATCCCTCCTGATTGTTGACTACCTTGGGAACGGGGCATCCCATATTGAAGTCAAGAATGTCAAAGGGGCGGTCCTCGATCATTGCAGCCGCTTCCGATACGGATTCCGGATCGCTTCCGAAAAGCTGCAGGGATACCGGATGCTCCCGCGGTGAAATCTCCATCAGCGCAGCTGTATTTCTGTTTTTATATAAAATTGCCTTCGCGCTTACCATCTCAGTGCAGACAAGACCCGCTCCCTGTTCATGGCATAATACACGAAATGGCAGGTCTGTTACGCCTGCCATTGGTCCCAGCACTACCGGGTGGGTTATTAATACACTGCCGATCTTCAACGGTTTTAGATTCATGCATTTCCTCCGCCGGCAAACACCTTATAAAACAGTTCCATGGATTCGAAAAGCTCCTGCTTCTCCTCCCGGAGCTTCTTTACCGCCAGTCCTGCTCCGATATCATCGTACATGGCATCCGTAGGCTCTGCCTCCGTGCGGATCTCAAGATTGCCATCCTTGTCAAATTCCAGTACGATAATCCCACCGCACTGCTCCGTAAACGTAACACAGGCAATCTGCAGTTCATCACGGATTTTCTGCGGCAGTATGGCAAAGCTGTCATTGAAGTAATATTTCTTGTCGTAGTAATTTGCTCCGCAGAGTACGATATTATCGTTCTTGTCCCGATCGTTCATATTTCCTCATCCATTCCTGTGAGATGTACCATTGATTCTCTGGATATGTGCAATATTAAATACAAATCAGAAACCTGCACTTCTCTGAAATTTTGTATTTCTATCCTCGGATACTTTAGTTTTATATAATTGATATAATCCCGGATTCAATTTGATCCGGGGAGAAATCCGGTCCCAACATAACTGCAAGGTCTACACATACCCATATATTCCTCTGACCGAAACCT
>JBJEMO010000062.1:0-18030 GCA_051879715.1 Bilifractor sp. | reverse complement strand
CTAACTGTCCGTAGAACTCACTCCAAAGGCCTACATGAGAAGTGCCCTCCTGACATTGCCAGTGAACTGTAACTCTGCATTCTTTAAGATGAAGGAAAAGGATACCATGAACTTGCCCTGGAAAAATGAGAAGAATATAATCAGTGGTGAATTGGAGTATCATAAAAGACAGGTTCAGAGAGCATCTGAATACTGAAAAATTCCCACAGAATAAAGGGATGGAGAGAGCTATGCTGAAAAGAGAAGAAGAAATCGCAGCGGAAACATCTGCACAGATCCGTGAATATTTTCCCTATAAAAATGCTGTGCTGTTTGATATTGAAACAACGGGACTGTCCTGGCGGACTTCTCATCTCTATCTGATTGGTGTGCTGTTCTGCTCCGATGGGAAGTGGTGGATGCGGCAATGGTTTCTGGACCGGCCGGCAGAAGAAAAGGATATGCTGATGGAGTTCGCGGCTTTTCTGGAGGAACTTAAGATGCAGGCGGATCAGATACAGCTCGTTCATTTTAACGGTGAGATGTTTGATCTTCCTTATATACGCCATAAATGCGGATTTTACGGACTTACGGATCCCTTTGCACAGATGCGAAGCATAGATATTTACCGGCAGATCCGTCCGATACAGAAGGTACTCGGACTTTCCTCCATGAAACAGAAGGCAGTGGAGAATTTTCTCAGAATACAAAGAGATGACCTGTATACTGGTGGTGAACTGATTCCTATATACCAGAAATATCTGCAGAGCGGTGACCGTTCCTTGGAAAAACTATTATTTCTGCACAACCATGACGATGTCATCGGTATGGCAGAAATTCTTCCGGTGCTCTCCTATGCCGGATTCTTTCAGGGTAATTTCAGCTTGTCCGCTGTATCGGAGAGGCTATCAGGGAATCATAAATGGATTGTTTTTTCCATGAAGGCAAAACATGACTTCCCTGTACCTGTGCAGTATGCGGGTGAGGAAATTGTGCTGGAGCTGGGGATGCAGAAGGAGCAGCCGGATAAGGCATCGCTGATGGTGCTCTCCTGCCAGACTGAAATGAAGCATTTCTTTCCGGACTACAAAAATTATTATTATTTCCCGGCAGAGGACCAGGCGATTCATAAGGACGTTGCGATCTATGCTGATTCCGGACACAGGGAAAAGGCAAAGGCTTCGAATTGCTACCAGAGAGCAAAAGGCACATTTCTGCCACAGATGTCAGAGATTTTTCAACCGGTCTTCTACAAAGATTATCACACCAGGCCGATGTACTTCCGAATTGAGGATCTGAGAAAGAAGAACGCAATTTCAGATGATGGTGCGTCTTTTGATGAAAAAGAGCAAAAATTGTTCCGTTACCTTCTGGGGCTATTACAGACGCTTGGCAAAAAATGCTGAGAAGGAAATTGATACGGGAATAATACCGGAATAGAAAATCATAAAAAGAAAACATTGAAATAGAAAGTAATATAAAAAGCAACCGGTTATTCCCTTTGGACATAACCGGTTGCTTTTTATCACAATGTATGATGCATATGTATGATAATATATGCGGCAATCATTGATTACTGTTCTTCAGAAGCTTCTTCCTGAGCATCGTTCTGAAGTGCCTTCATGCTCAGAGAGATCTTGCGGTCCTCGGCGTTGAAATCCACGATTTTGGCAGTGATTACATCGCCTACACTCAGGACATCTGAAGGCTTGTCAACATGATCTCTGGAGATCTGGGATACATGAAGCAGTGCATCAATTCCAGGCTCGAGCTCTACAAAAGCACCGAAATCTGTCATACGCGCAACTTTACCCTCAACAATTGTGCCTACAGCATACTTCTGATCAGCTGTCAGCCATGGGTTCTGATCTTCAAACTTCAGGCTCAGGGCGATACGATCCCCCTTGATGTCCTTGATCAGGCAGGTAACCTTCTGCCCTACAGAAAGGATTGAACGCGGATTATCAACACGGCCCCAGCTCATCTCGGAGATGTGAAGCAGTCCGTCTGCACCACCAAGATCGATGAATGCACCGAAATCAGTGATATTCTTGACAGTGCCTTCCACGACGTCGCCGACATGGATTCTGGCAAAGAGCTCTTCCTGTGCTTTCTTCTTCTCAGCTACTACAAGCTGCTTGCGGTCGCCGATGATTCTTCTTCTTCTCGGATTGAACTCGATAATGACGAACTCAATCTCCTGATCCATATATTTGTTAAGGTCCTTCTCAAAGGTGTCGGATACGAGGCTGGCAGGAATAAATACCCTTGCGCCATCTACGTTGACACTCAGTCCGCCGTTTAATACGCGGACAACCTTTGCCTTCAGAACCTCATGGTTCTCAAACGCTTCCTCAAGCTTCTTATTTCCTCTCTCGGCAACCAGCTTCTTGTAGGTAAGAAGCACCTGACCTTCGCCGTCGTTGACTTTCATGACCTTGACTTCCATCTTGTCACCGACCTTAACGACGGTTGTAAGATCCAAAGAGTTATCGTTAGAATACTCGTTTCTGGTCAGAATGCCATCAGCCTTAACCCCGATGTTCAGGATGATTTGCTCCGGTTTGACGTCGATGACCGTTCCCTCGACTACCTCTCCGTTATGTACGGTCTTGAAAGACTCGTTCAGCATTTCTTCAAAGCTTAATTCTGACATGTTCTGTAACCTCCTCAATTATACTATTTGGAGTAGATGCTCCAGCTGTGATACCTACACGAGAATAAGATTGAAAAGGTTTCAAATCCAAATCAACAAGTGTCTCAATGAAGTAAGTATTCGCACATTTCTCACTGCAAATATGATACAGCTTTTGTGTGTTAGAACTATGCCTGCCTCCGATGACAACCATAGCATCTACTTTCTGCGCAATTTCCCGCGCCTCTGTCTGCCGCTCGTCAGTCGCATTGCACACAGTATTTACAACATAGCTATGATAACGCTTTCGGGCAAAAATTTCAACAATATATTCAAATTTAACTTTATTGAAAGTTGTCTGCGCGACCATAACTGCCTTTTTTCCCTCCGGGATCTGGAGTTTTTCCAGATCCTCCGCAGATTCAATCACATACACTTCACCGGTTGCCCAGCCCATAATTCCCTGAACTTCAGGGTGGTCAGGATTGCCTGCGATGATCAGAATATCGCCCCGGTCTCCGGTTTCCTGGGCAATGGCATGTATTTTTTTGACAAAGGGGCAGGTCGCGTCCACGACGTTGACACCGAGGGATTCCATCTTTTCCTGGATACGGCGCGGGACTCCATGGGACCTGATGATGATGGTGCCCTCGTGTATTTGCGAAAGTTCTTCTTCGGAGTGTATCACCTGCACACCCTGTCTTGAAAGCGCATCTACAACCTGTTCGTTATGAATGATCGGGCCGTACGTATATACAGGTTTTGCGCCTTCCTGAATCTGTTTTTTCACTTCATCCACCGCTCTTTTCACACCGAAA
This sequence comes from Bilifractor sp., assembly GCA_051879715.1. Taxonomy (GTDB): domain Bacteria; phylum Bacillota; class Clostridia; order Lachnospirales; family Lachnospiraceae; genus Bilifractor. The sequence continues at coordinate 14,598 of JBJEMO010000062.1, read as the reverse complement.
CAGAAACCGGCGCTTTTTGCTGTGATGACTTCCAATTTTTGCGGCTCCTTTCTGAGAAAAAAGGTCAGACCATACGGGCTCTGGCCAGTGCAACAATCCTCGCTACAACTTCCTGGACACTCATATTGGAGCTGTCTACCAGAATGGCATCCTCTGCCTGACGAAGCGGGGAAACCTTCCGGTGCATATCCTGATCATCTCTGGCCGCGATATCCTTTTCTATATCTGCAAGGACAGGCTGTGCTCCTCTCTGGACAAGCTCATGGTATCTGCGCTCTGCACGGACCTGGACGCTTGCCGTCAGATAGATCTTCAGAGGTGCATCAGGAAGGACAACCGTCCCGATATCCCGTCCATCCATCACGACGTCCTGGGATCGGGCAATTTCCTGCTGCATGGCAACCATCTTTCTGCGGTTTTCAGGATATTTACTGGTCTTGGATGCCATCATACCAGCCTCCTCGGTACGGATCCGGGTACTGACATCTGTTCCGTTCAGAAATACATGCTGGCTGCCATTGATGATGCGCAGGGCGATCCGGGCACCATCGAGAGAAGCGTTGATATCTGCCTCGCAGTCCGTATCAATGTGCCGGTCCAGGAAATAAAGACCCATGGCACGGTACATGGCGCCTGTATCGACATAGACAAAGCCCAGTTCTTCGGATACTGCTCTGGCTACGGTGCTTTTTCCCGCGCCTGCGGGACCGTCTATTGCAATCTGAAAGCTCATAATCACACCTCAAATCCTCAAATAATAATATTGCACTGTTTTCGGAAGGCAGCCTGATCAGTGCTATTCATGGCTGCATATTATTATGCCTGCTGTATGAATATGATGTAGGGGGCGAATGTTGTATACACATGAAATTGTCTTGAGATTTCTAGACACGTACCTTTTTATCCCGACATTATGATCATCAGTGAAGCGCTGCTGCACAGGTGGCTGCAGTTGACCAGGCAATCTGGAGATTAAATCCTCCGGTAACGGCATCTACATCCAGGACCTCGCCAATCACGTATAATCCCCGGGCGAGCCGCGATTCCATCGTGGAGGGATTGATCTCTTTGACATGAATGCCGCCCTGGGTAATGATCGCCTCGTTGTAGCCGCGAAGACCAGTGATCGTAAATGGGAAGGCTTTTACGAGCTGTCGGAAGTGGGCACGCTCCTCTCTTGTTATTTCGTTGACCGGTTTGTCAGCCGGGATCCCGCAGACCTCCATCATGACCGGACGCAGCTTTGCCGGGAACAGGGATGCCACTGCATTTTTCAGCTCCTTATTCTGAGCGTGCTCAAATTCCCGGAGCAGTCTGGCATCCAGCTGATCATCTGTCAGCGCTGGTTTCAGATCAATGAATGCCGGCAGGGGGCCATCCTCCAAAGCTTTGCCGATGTAGGAGCTGGCTGACAGCGCCAGTGGGCCGCTGATGCCGAAATGGGTGAAAAGCATTTCGCCAAATTCCTGAAATTTCTTTTTCTTTCCATAGGGAATTGTCAGGGTGACATTCCGAAGGGAAAGCCCCTGAAGCTTTGGAATGTAAGCCTCCTTTGTCTCCATCGGAACCAGGGCGGGACGCGTTTTCTGAATGGTATGTCCAAGAGAGGCAGCCATACGCAGGCCGTCTCCCGTGGCCCCGGTTGAGGGATATGAGAGACCTCCGGTTGCAAGAATGACGTCATCACAATCTATGACTGTACCGTTTTCGAGAATAATTCCCCTGACCCGCTGCTTTTGCTTTGCATCTGCTGCTGAAGCGGGAAGGGGCTCTGTCAGAATCCTCTTTACCTTTGATTTCAGATGGATCTTTACATCCAGAGCCTGAAGCCGCCTCTCCAAAGCACGGATGATGTCTGAAGAGTGATCTGATACCGGAAACGCCCTGTTTCCCCGCTCCACCTTCGTGCGGACACCAAGCTCTTCAAACAGGCGGATGGTATCCTGACTGTTGAAATTGTTGAAGGCGCTGTAAAGAAAACGTGGATTCGTGACGATATGCCCGAAAAGTTCATCCTTTTCACAGGCATTTGTAAAATTGCACCGCCCCTTGCCGGTAATAAAGAGCTTCTTGCCGAGCTTTTCGTTCTGTTCAAACAGGTGTACCGTAAAGCCGCGCTCTGCAGCGAACATAGCTGCCGCCATGCCTGCTGCGCCGCCTCCGATCACACAGACTTTTGCCATAAGAATTACCTCTGCATTTCTCAAAAGTCAGTATTTCATGAATCAAGCGTATTCTTGTCCGGATCCTTGAGCCGGAGCTCCCGGTTATCTTCAATCGGATTGATTTCATCCCGGGAGTATACCTGATATTCATTCCAGATCTGTTCAAGGGTCTTCATCGTATTGATGACTGCACTCTGCCGCCGCATCGAAAGTGCTACAATAAGGGCATTGATGACAGAGAGGGGAGCAACAAGGGAGTCAACAATGGAGGCCATATCACTGCGGGCAATCAGATTGCAGGAGGAATACAGATTCATCGGGGAGTGTATGCTGTCCGTCAGCGTAATGACCTTTGCATTCCGGTTGTTTGCAAACTCCATAGCCTTTAAAGTGCGCATGGAGTAGCGGGGAAAGCTGATGCCGATAATGACATCTCCCTCACCGATGCGGACCAGCTGTTCAAATACCTCGCTGGAGCCTGTGGAATTCACCAGATGCACATTGTCAAAGATTTCATTCAGATAGAAAGCAAGAAAAGCGGCCAGAGGTGCACAGCTGCGCAGACCCATCACATAGATGGACTTTGCAGTGAGGATAGTCTCGATCGCCTGGTGAAAAGCCTTTCTGTCCATATGCTCCTGAGTCAGCTTGATCTTTTCAATATCGCTTGTCAGGACTGTGTCCAGAATTTTTTCCTGCGGAATCCGTTCATAGGTCACTTCCATCCGCTGGATCGAGTTCAGCCGGTTTCTGACCAGCTCCTCCAGCGTCTGATGAAACTCCGGAAAGCCCTGGTAACCAAGGAGTGTGGCAAAGCGCACAGTGGTGGATTCACTTACTCTGGCCTGTCTGCCCAGCTCGGCTGCCGTCATGAAGGCTGCCTTCTCATAGTGGTCCATGACGTAGTCCGCCAGACGCTTCTGCCCTTTGCTCATCCTGGGGTAATGACGGCTGATACGTGTGGAAAGATTATCCGTCTGCAACGGATCCTGACGGGTATTTTCCTGTGTCTGGGCACTGAAGGAAAAACTCTCTTCTTCCTTATGCATGCTTTGCCTCCCGGGCGGCGAAGGCGTTCAGGCAGACACCGCCAGCCTCCGCGAGATCATAGGTCTGAAATGCCTTTTTGAAGTTATCGGAAAAGAGAATCTGTGAGGATGCCGGAAATTCATCGTCTCCTGTCCAGAGAATAAAGCGGATATACAGCTCCGGGAACAATTCCACATCATAGCAGGCATCGGCATAATTCACTTTTTTGCATCCCATCTCCTCCAGCACCTGACGGAACGTCTCAATGCGTGAGCCGTATTTGCGGTTGAAGCGAAGAATGCATCTGCCGCGGAAAGGGGTAAAGTAAAGATCCCCGGAGGGCATATCACGAAAAGAGATAAAATGATTGCTAAAGGGTTCATATTCCGCAAATAGCAGATAGCGCAGAATCAGCACTCTTCCGCTGTTATCTGCCAGCTTCGGTGTGATCTGAAAATCGGGCCAGCTAACCTGATAATCCGTACCCAGAAAACGGACCGAAAAGATCTTTTTTTCGGGATCATATGGGATGTGTATCCTGGATGATATTTCGGCGGGATCTGCCTCACGGAATTTTTCCGTATAGAATGTGATCGGCTGGTCCTGCAGATTATGCTTATTGTATTCGGATTTTCTGTCTTCTGTCATTTTCTGTTCATCCCCCAATGTTCATTCAAACCGGCATACCCGGTTGCCGGCGTATTACGGCGATACTACCATACTTACGGTTTTCGTGCAAGGAAGTTTCCTCGTGAAAGAACGTTGAACATAAATTGATCATGAATGGCTTCTCTTACTCTTCATGGACATTACAAGATCGTAGATAAAGGATCCGGTATGGCCTACGGATGGATATTCATCTGCACCAATTTCGACATCATAGCGCTGATATGCATTGATCAGCTTTGTGCCACAGGGATGCAGAATCTCTCTCTCAAAATGCCGGTTGGTATAGGATTTGTGGACATGACCGTAGAACATATACTTTGGATGCCACTTGCACATCAGAGTATTAAAGCATTCAAATCCTCTGTGGGCCAGATCGTCCAGATCACCATAGCCTCTTGCGGGGGCATGGGTGACAAGAACGTCAAAACCGTTCCGCAGACGGATTTCGCGGCTGATTCTCCGGATCCGTTCTTCCATCTCCCGTTCATTGTACATATTTTCGGCATCTGAACGATACCGCATCGAACCGCCCAGTCCCAGAATGCGGAGACCGTGGTAATCATAGACAGAGTCTTCAATACAGATGCAGCCCTCCGGCGGATTCGTTCTGTAGCTGTCATCGTGGTTACCCCGGACGTAGAGAATCGGGCAGCTGGCCATCGTGACCAGGAATTCCAGATATTTCCGGTTGAGATCACCACAGGATATGATCAGGTTATAGTCGCGAAGCATGCCCGGTTTGTAATAGTCCCAAAGCTGCTTTAATTCTTCATCTGCAAGTAACAGTACCTTCATGTTCCGGTCTCCAAATCAATGTTTTTCGTTATTTTCTCCTGCGGCAGCGCTCTGTACACCGCTTCGCTGCATGGTCGGATGGATGGAATCCGTCAGAAGCGATATATCCGGAATAGCCCCGATGATGTTGTCGTTCAGCCAGTTCATATGAATGATCTGATCGTTGGTCAGGCGCGCATTGCCATTTTCATCCTGTATTTTCGCTTCCTGACTGTGCAGTTCTCCCCAAAATGGATCTATGGACCCGTTCTTGATTCCGTCCTGGAACAGATACGCCATTTTCCTTGAGTAATAAGAGATATTTTGAGAAAGAATTACGCTGATGGCGCCGCTGGAAAATCCAAACCAGTAATTGATCGCCTGCTCTTTGCTGATATTCTCGCGGTTATTCCAGGATCCATCCAGAATTGTATCTACAATCTGTACGTAAAACTGTCCCCAGTTCCAGATTGGTGCAGCAATGTTGAAGATAGACCCGTCGGGCAGCAGTTTGTATACACCATATTTTCTGGAGGCCTCGTCAGGACGGATCAGATCAGGTCCGGAGATGACCTTCAGGGACTCCCCGGCAAGCTCTTCCTCCCACCTGCTGTTTTTCAGTCCGCTCCACTTCAGGGTGATCTTCACCTCAGGATCAATCATAGCCGCTCCGATCGCGAAGGCGTTGATATTGGCAATGTTGCCATTGAGCGGATAATCTGCTACATATCCGATACGGTGATCATCGGCATAGGATGCAGCCAGTGCACCCATGATCAGCTTGGCCTCATACATCTTCGGATAGTAGGTCCGGACAGCACTGCTCATCAGGTCAATGGAGCAGTTCAGAATCTTCATGTGCGGATATCTGATTGCTGCACGCTTGGATGCGTCCATCATGTCCGGAGAGGTGGTAAAAACAACCGTATCCTGATCTGCATCTGCGGCCTCAAAGGCCGCATCGAGCTTCTCTTCTGTGTTGCAGTCATCAAAGCTGATTGCGTCCACAATGCCCTCGAAGGTCTGGTTCAGCTCGTTCCTGCCAAGCTCATGTCCATAGAGCCAACGTGAAGTCTTGGGATCTCTGGAATACAGAAAAGCCACCCGTAAAGGGTTTTCTTTGGTCCAGGAGGGTGTGAAGATGTTTGTGAGAAGATTTCCCTTCTTTGTGTTGTCCGGTGTCTCAAGGAGAGCGGCACTGTCCTCGTTCTCTGCACTGAGCAGTTCGTTCCAGATCAGGGCAATCTTCTTGCCGATTTCTGAGGGACTGTCTTCCTGCAGGCTCTCTCTGTGATAAAAGCCCAGATAAATCAGGAAGGCGTCACCAGGAGAGATGCGCAGGTTATCCCCGCCCTTTTCCTCGTAAGAGGCAGAAAAACGGTTAAAATCAGAGCGAAGATCCTCAACGGCTTCGACAGGCCATGGGGTGCTCAGGTCCTGACCGTACAGTGCGGCGAGCCTTGTATAGCAGCCGGGCTTGGAAAAAACAATGCCGTAGAGCCGTGTCACCTTGAAGTAATCCAGGAATTCATAGTACACCCTGATATCCCTGTCATCAGATTTAATGGGAAGGATGCGGGTTATGTCGGCTGAGACGGACTTTGCACCGCAGTAGGTGAGTACAGAAACGCGCTTGTTTCCCTCGAGGACATAAAAACGGTTCAGGTATTCAAAGCATTTGATTGGATCATGGATTCCCTCGCTCTGCTGCGCGTCGTAAAGGTTGGACCATTTCTGACCAAATTCCGTATAGTAGCGCAGGGTCGGAAGGAAATTCCAGGTAAAGGCATTCTGACGGCCCTCCGTAACCGTACCGGCAATCATTCTGATGGGGATATCCAGAATCCCTACCGGAACCTTTGCAAGTGTCATGTAATTCGGCAGAAAGCTGTCCAACGATGTCAGATATGGATAACGGCCCTCTCCAGCGGCTTTTCGAAGTGCCTTGTCTGCCTGTTTTTTTGCTTTTACATAATCTTCTCTCATGGTTCGCTCCTGATCAGATCTGTATTTCGCGGAATCGGGTTACACCTGTATTGTACCAGCAATGCCATGATATGACATGATTTTTATTTTTTCCTACCGGAAATGTCTCTTCTGCCGGCTCTTCCTTGCCCTGGACCGGATTTCATATTTCTTTGCTCCTGGCTGTAACCTGTATATGTTCGCTGTCGCCCGGAGGATGCATGTCTTCCGGAATGTGCCTGCCCTGGTTTGCCATGCCGGATCGTATGATTCATTTTTCTGGGCGGGATCAGGCATTTTTCTCCAAATCCAATCAGATCCTCTCTTCCCTCCTTTATGAGTGCCTCTTTTACGAGATCATAATTTTCGGGATTGCGGTATTGAATCAGGGCACGCTGCATAGCCTTCTCGTGGGGATTTCTTGCGACATAGACCGGTTTCATGGTCAGGGGATCCAGGCCGGTATAGTACATTGTGGTAGACACAGTCCCCGGCGTCGGATAAAAGTCCTGCACCTGCTCCGGCATATATCCCATGTCGCGTATATATTCTGCCAGTGCAATTGCATCAGAGAGGCGGCTTCCGGGATGAGAGGACATCAGATACGGTACGATGTACTGCTTTTTTCCAAGGTCTTTGTTTACTTTTTCGAATTCCTTTACAAAAGCGTTGTAAACCCGTACCGGTGGTTTTCCCATCTCCTTCAGTACGTTGTCAGAGACGTGCTCCGGTGCCACGCGCAGCTGACCGCTGACATGATATTGGCACAGCTCCCGGAGAAAGTGCCGGTCGGGGTCTGCCATCAGATAATCGAATCGGAACCCGGAGCGGACAAATACCTTCTTTACACCCTTCAGAGCACGAAGCTCCCGGAGAAGCTGCAGATAATCCGAATGGTCCACTTTCAGATTGGTACAGGGCTTTGGGAACAGGCATCGTTTGTTTTTGCAGGCGCCGTAGGTGAGCTGCTTCGCGCAGGCTGGTGCCCGGAACTCTGCGGTGGGACCGCCCACGTCGTGGATGTAGCCCTTGAATTCTTTGTCCTGGATCATCTGTTTCGCTTCGTTGAGGATCGAAGCATGGCTTCTCGCCTGGACGATTCTTCCCTCATGCATAGTCAGCGCGCAGAAGTTGCATTCTCCGAAGCAGCCCCGGTTGCTTGTGAGACTGAATTTTATTTCCGCCAGAGCTGGAATGCCGCCCTGACTGTCATAGACAGGATGCCAGGACCGCATATAGGGAAGGGCATAAATATCATCCATTTCCATCTGGGTAAGAGGCTTGGCCGGAGGATTCTGTACCACAAAGGTCATGCCGGTATCAGAAGAATTCTGACTGATATCAGCGTTTTTCTGTTTCGACCGTCCATCTCCATAACCCTCATACAGACGTTTTCCCTGAAAGGGATCGGTATTGGTGTACTGGAGAAAATAGCTTTCTGCGTAACGTTTCTTTCCTTCCGCAGTGTCTTCTGAAATATCCTGAAAATCCGGCAGGCGTATGGCGTCATAGATGCTGTCCTCATCCCGGGTCTTATACACGGTTCCATCAATAAAGGTTATGTCCTGCACGCGGATCCCGGAGGAAAGGGCATCTGCAATTTCCACAATGCTCCGCTCTCCCATTCCGTAGGAAATCAGGTCTGCGCCGGACTCAAGGAGAATAGAGCGGCGCACCTTGTCAGACCAGTAGTCATAGTGACCCAGTCGGCGGAGACTTGCCTCAATGCCACCGATGATGATGGGGGTGTGCTTATAAAGATGCCGGATCAGATTACAATAGACGATGACTGCCCGGTCTGGGCGCATATCTGCCTTACCACCCGGACTGTAAAAATCATTTCCACGTCTCTTTTTGGCCACGGTGTAGTGCAGGACCATGGAATCCATGTTGCCAGAGGACACGAGAAAGGCAAGACGGGGCTCTCCAAGGACGGAAATGCTTTCGGGATCCTTCCAGTCCGGCTGGCAGATCATGCCAACGGTATAGCCGTGTGACTGGAGGACCCGCCCGATAATGGCAGAGCCGAAGCTGGGATGGTCCACGTAGGCATCACCGCAGATATAGACAAAGTCAAGCTGGGTGATACCCTGATTCTGCATGTCTTCTTTTGAGATTGGTAAAAATGGCATCAGGAAACGCCTCCGTTTCTGAACTACACTGTAATCGATGAAATTAATAAACGCCCCGGATTATCCGAAAACGGATCATTCCGGGGCGAAGTATCAGATACAGCCGTCCTTTCTGAAAAAACGGAAAAACTGCTTAGCAAGCAAAGTCATCCCGGAAAGCGGCTGTCCGTGTACAAAAGTCAGATCAGAACCTGCCTGCCTTAGCTGCTTCCTCTACGGAAACGGCAACAGCAACGGTCATGCCGACCATCGGGTTGTTTCCTGCACCGATCAGGCCCATCATCTCTACATGAGCAGGTACGGAGGAGGATCCTGCGAACTGTGCATCACTGTGCATACGGCCCATTGTATCGGTCATACCATAGGAAGCAGGACCTGCTGCCATGTTGTCCGGATGCAGAGTACGTCCTGTGCCGCCGCCGGATGCAACGGAGAAGTACTTCTTGCCGGCTTCCAGGCGCTCCTTCTTGTAAGTGCCTGCTACCGGATGCTGGAAACGTGTCGGGTTTGTGGAATTTCCGGTGATGGAAACATCTACATTCTCATGCCACATAATGGCAACGCCTTCCTGTACATCATTTGCGCCGTAGCAGTTTACCTTTGCACGGGCACCGTTCGGGTCCTTGGAATAGCAGGTACGGCTGACCTCTGTGAGCTCACCGGTCTTGTAGTTGTAGGAGGTCTCAACAAAGGTGAATCCGTTTACACGGGAGATGATCTGTGCAGCGTCCTTGCCAAGACCGTTCAGGATGACACGAAGCGGTTTTTTACGGACCTTGTTTGCCTTCTCGGCGATACCGATGGCACCCTCAGCAGCTGCGAAGGACTCGTGACCTGCAAGAAATGCGAAGCACTCCGTATCCTCCTCAAGAAGCATCTTTCCAAGGTTTCCATGTCCAAGGCCTACCTTGCGGCGGTCAGCTACGGAACCGGGGATGCAGAAGGACTGAAGGCCTTCTCCGATGGCAGCGGCAGCATCAGCTGCTGTGCGGCAGTTCTTCTTGATTGCGATGGCAGCGCCAACGGTGTAAGCCCATTTTGCGTTCTCAAAGCAGATCGGCTGAATGCTCTCTACCATATGATATACATCAAGACCGGCAGCCTTTGTAACCTCTGCAGCTTCTTCAATAGAGTTGATCCCGTACTCAGCAAGCTTTGCGAGAATCTGTTTTTCTCTTCTTTCATATGATTCAAATAAAGCCATCTTTGTCGTCCTCCTCTATCAATCTTTTCTCGGGTCAATGAACTTAACAGCGTCAGCAACACGTCCATACTGGCCGCAGGCCTTCTCGAATGCGGTATTCGCATCATCGCCGGCCTTGATGAAGTCCATCATCTTTCCGAAGTTTACGAACTTGTATCCGATAATTTCATCATTCTCATCCAGCGCAAGCTCTCTTACATAGCCGTCTGTCATCTCAAGATAACGAGGTCCCTTTGCAAGGGTGCTGTACATTGTGCCGACCTGGGAACGATGACCTTTTCCAAGATCCTCGAGTCCTGCGCCGATCTGCAGTCCATCCTCGGAGAATGCGCTCTGGGAACGGCCATAGGCGATCTGCAGGAAGAGTTCACGCATAGCGGTATTGATGGCGTCGCATACAAGGTCTGTATTGAGCGCCTCAAGAACGGTAAGTCCCGGAAGAACCTCTGCTGCCATTGCGGCGGAGTGTGTCATGCCGGAACATCCGATCGTCTCGATCAGAGCTTCCTGAATGATTCCTTCCTTGACGTTCAGGGACAGCTTACATGCGCCCTGCTGCGGTGCGCACCAGCCTACACCATGTGTGAATCCCGAAATGTCCTTGACCTCCTTAGCCTGAACCCACTTAGCTTCTTCAGGAATAGGAGCAGCGCCATGATGTACGCCCTGATGTACAACGCACATATCTTCTACTTCTTGTGAATAAATCATTGTAAAACTCCTTTCAAAAAAAGTTTTTCACATAGCCAGGTTCATTTTCGCATAAAACACCCTTTTCGTAAAGGGATTTTGTTAAAAAAAGAACGATTCCACAAGAATCGCACTACCGTTCGGAGACCTGCCACAAAGGGCACAGATCATGTCGTGGATTTTGTGTGCTGTCGCCGGCTTGCAGCCTCTCTGGCTGCGGCCCTTCCTCCAGTGCCGGATTTTTTTCCAGCCGCAGACCTGTTTCCTGCGGTCCCTCTGCTTCTTTGTCTGTAGAAGTGAGAGATGTAGTCATATCGCTTCTGAAGGATCGCACGGTTGTCCGTCTGCTTGACGGTATTCGTCCGGACTGCTACAAAGTTTTCCAGCTTTTCGAGGTATTCAGACGGTTGGATGGTGCCTTCTGCCACCCAGGTCAGACCCTTTTCCCAGGAGGCTGTAAGCTCCGGGTTCAGCAGCTGACGTATGGAGCAGTAGACAACATCGTGGATCATTTCACCGATCTGCGTCGGGGTGATCACCTGTGTCTTTTTATTGAGGGCCAGATATTTATTATGGAAGAGCTTTTTCAGGATTTCTGCGCGGGTTGCGGAGGTTCCGATGCCGCTCCCCTTGATCTGCTCCCGCAGCTCCTCGTCCTCGATCAGCTGGCCGGCATTTTCCATCGCAAGGATCATGGATCCCGATGTATAACGCTTTGGTGGGGAAGTTTCTCCTTCCTTGATCCGATATCCGCCAACCGGAATGGTGCTTCCCTTCCGGAGCTGCTTCAGAGCCTCAAGAAAGTCTGCATCGACCTCCTCTTCACTGTTTTCCTCTGATGCATTCCCTTCGGATCTGTTCTGACCGGATGAGACGCCTGTGTCTTCTCCGGAAGCATCGATGCCCTTCGGGGAAGCAGCTGTCCTGTTCCTGTTTCTGTAGGCCAGCTTCAGGTATCCTTCATCAGTAAGCACACTGAAATTGGAGAAAAAATGCTCTGTACTGATCTTTGCTTCCAGGCTTACCTTTTGATAGACAGCAGGCGGGTAGAAAATACTGAGGAAACGGCGCACGATCAGATCATAAACCTTTCCGGAGAGAGGCTGCAGATTCTTAAGATTCTGCATGCCCTGGCCGGTGGGGATAATGGCATAATGGTCTGTGATCTGGCTGTCATTGGTGTATCTGGTTTTGCCAATATTCTTCCATGTACCCTTCTCCAGAACCTGGGATGCAAATTCTCTGGCAGGCGCATAATTGCGCAGGCCACCGATATTCCGGTTGATCTCCTTTGCAATTGCGCTGGAAAGCACCCTTGCGTCTGTTCGCGGGTAGGTGACCAGTTTCTTCTCATACAGCTCCTGTATGATATTGAGCGTATTGTCCGGACTGATTTTGAAAAATCTGGAGCAGTCATTCTGAATTTCTGCAAGGTTGTACAGAAGCGGCGGATTCTTCTTCGTAGTCTTCCGCTCTGCCCGCACCACCTTCATCTCCTGCGGATCGATCTCTTTCAGATATCGGATCAGTTCTTCTGCATCTTTTTCTTCCTTGAAGCCGTTTTCTTTATAAAGCTTCGGGGATTGATAGAAACGGCTGCCCTCGACACTTCTCCATTCGCCCTCAAAGGCATGTCCCTGCCAGCTCATATCAGCAAGGACACGGAAAAATGGTGTCTTTTGAAAATCGCGGATCTCCCGCTCTCTGCGGACCACCATGCCGAGCACGCAGGTCATGACTCTTCCCACGGCGATGGCATGATATCCTTCTCCCAGATAGGAGGACAGATCATAGGCATAGCGCAGGGACAGGGCCCGTGAGAAGTTAATGCCCATCAGATAGTCTTCCTTGGCACGCAGAAAGGCTGCCGCCGACAGATTATCGTATGCGGAAATATTCTTCGCCTCACGTATACCCCTCTGAATCTCCTCCTCTGTCTGGGAGTCGATCCAGACTCTCCGCTGGTCCTTGGATGCAGGGACCTTTGCCATCATGGCTACGAGACGGTAGATGTACTCTCCCTCACGCCCGGAGTCGGTGCATACGTAGATGGTTTCCACATCCTCCCTGTTCAGAAGCGTACTGACGATCTTAAACTGCTTGCTGACAGAACCGATTACCTCATATTTAAATGTCTTCGGAAGAAAAGGAAGTGTGTCAAAGGACCACTTTCTGTACTTCTCGTCATATTTTTCCGGATAGCTCATGGTTACCAGGTGTCCTACGCACCAGGTGACGACGCTGTTCTCCGATTCCAGGTATCCGTCATGGCGGGCCAGATTTTCGTGAAGAGCCTTGGCAAATTCCTGTGCTACACTTGGCTTTTCGGCGATATAGAGTGATTTGGGCAAGGGTGGCCTCTCTTTCAGCTGTTCAGAGGTCAGTCAGGCAGAGCGCTTTTCATGCAGTCCTTTGGAGTGAGTATTACGGACGGAAACAGATAAATGAAAAGCACCCTGCCGGGATGACCGTTAACTGTATCGTGATCCTTCTTGTTGAGAGCATATTATAACGTAACAATAGAAGATTATCAAATTACAGAGCAAAATAACCGCTTATGGATAAAAATATAGTTACAAATCAATGGTGTGTCAGGAGGGCACTTCTCATGCAGGCCTTTGGAGTGAGTATTACGAACGGAAACAGACAAATGAGAAGTGTCCTCTTGACGCACCTCTGAACGGTAAAAAAATATAATAAAGGGTAAAATATAACGTCGATGCGATGAGATGATGGGAAAACGAAAAATGCCCGCCGGAATAAACGGGAAAGAAGACCGGCACGAACCCGCACATGTGCAATACCTGGATGTGGTGATTCGTGTCGTGTCTGTAAGAATATTATGATAAGAATATTATAATTCTGCCTTGAAGTTCTTTTGTATAAAACAAATGATTCTGCATTTTACTTTGCAGTGATGTATCCCTTATCAACAAGGGTTTCCGCGCAGAGAACTGCACCGCCTGCAGCACCGCGGAGGGTATTGTGGGAAAGACCGACAAACTTCCAGTCGAAGATGCTGTCCTTGCGGAGACGGCCGACGCTGATGCCCATGCCGTTTTCGAAGTTCACGTCCAGACGTACCTGCGGGCGGTCATCCTCAGTCATATAGCGGATGAACTGCTTCGGGGCACTCGGAAGGTTATGCTCCTGGGGATATCCGCGGAAGCTCTCCATTGCGGAAATCAGATCTTCCTTGGAAGGATCCTGCTTGAAGTTTACGAAGACAGCGGCGGTATGTCCGTTCAGAACCGGCACACGCAGGCACTGGCTGGTGATTCTGACACCATCTGCCTTTACGATCTGACCGTTCTCGATGTGGCCCCAGATCCGGAGTGGCTCCTGTTCACTCTTCTCTTCCTCGCCACTGATAAATGGGATGACATTACCTTCCATCTCCGGCCAGTCACGGAAGGTCTTGCCGGCACCGGAAATTGCCTGGTAGGTTGTGACAACCACATCTGTAGGCTCAAACTTCAGCCATGCAGTCAGTACAGGCGCATAGCTCTGAATCGAGCAGTTCGGCTTTACCGCGATGAATCCGCGGGTGGTTCCCAGTCTCTTTCTCTGGAACGGGATTACATCAAAGTGGGAATCATTGATTTCCGGAACGACCATCGGTACATCCGGGGTCCATCTGTTTGCACTGTTGTTGGATACGACAGGGGTCTCTGCCTTTGCGTACAGGTCCTCAATCTCACGGATCTTGTCCTTGGGCATGTTCAGTGCACAGAAGACGAAATCTACAAGAGAGGTAACCTTCTCCACCTCTGTGATATTCATAACCGTCATATTCTTTACATAGTCAGGCATCGGTGTTTCCATCTTCCAGCGTCCGCCAACTGCCTCTTCATAGGTCTGTCCTGCACTTCTCGCGCTGGCTGCGACTGCAGTGACTTCAAACCACGGATGGTTCTCCATGAGGGTGACAAAACGCTGACCAACCATACCGGTGGCGCCGAGGATCCCC
>JBJEMO010000061.1:0-18060 GCA_051879715.1 Bilifractor sp. | reverse complement strand
TCCAACTTTACTGTTTGGAGTATTTTTTGTTAGCACTCTATCATTTGACGCTTACTTTGAGATAGCAACATTTCTTGGTGCTTCATCCAGCAAATATGCCTTAACTTCCGACGATGACACAGAGTCCACTATTCCAACACATCTATCAGACGTTATCATTCATTTCCTCGACTTTCTTTAAATCAGTGTAGCCTTTTCGATTCTCAATTAATCGGCTTGCAGTTTCTGTAATTCTATCAATTGACGCTTTCGGTAAATAATATTTAACAAGTGAATCAATTGATCCAAATTCCGCTCCAGTTAAAAGCGTAACTTGCGCCATATTTATGGATTTCAAAAAGTTCACTATCTTATCATCAACAGAATACGCCATTACAATTAAATGTGTGGATGGAATACTTAGCATTTCAGCAATAACTTTATTGATATGTGTATCTCCAAATCCATAGCCAAATGTAAATAATGTAGAATTCGGTCGGCAAATTGCAAAGCTAAAATCGCGGAATAATTCTGCATACGGATAGAAAGCTGTTTCAACAGATTTCATCGAGTTTGGGTAAACCATTAAATGGTCTTTAAATAATTTCCCATCCGGCATACTTAGATGCTTTTCGCCAAAATTAAGCGCATCACGGTAGACAGTACCGGCATCTTCATACCAATCAACAGACCCGTGCAGTTTTGTAAAACGAACAACCCCTTCCGCATATCGAAATTCATTTTTGGCATCAGGTGTATGATAGTAGTAGTCAATAGACGAAGGATTCTCTTCAAACCTAGGCTTAATTTTACCCCAGAAACGATCAAGAATTTTGATTCCAGCTAAATCGCATCCATATTCAATAAATCTATCGTAGTTAGTGGTGAATATATGAGTTCTATCTCTAGTAGCATTTCGACTGGCAAAAGTAAAGAGGAATGACTCCAGGTAAGCCATAGCTTTTTCATAATGCTCCGGGCAATTCTTTTTGCATTCTTCAATGTTGAATTCCGATTCAAGAATACTTTCCGAAAACTTTTTTAGAACATTATTGAGACATTCACTTAATTGGTCTGCATTATCGTTATTATCGATCTGATAACCAGTAAGTAATGAATATGCTGTTCTCAATTGGTCTTCAATATTTGCCTTCTCACGTCCTAAACGTATAGCAGATTGATTTGAAAACAAATTTATCTTATCAGAAAATGATCCAAAGTCCGCTGTATCCATCGAAGAAGAGCTGACTCCGGCAGCAGTGCAGACAGACATGGTAAGGCCAGCCCCTAAAAGCAAAGATAGGTGCTCTGACTGTAAAGCCGCACTTAGCCATGGTTCGATTTGCTTTTTATAGGTTTCACGTGATGAATAATCATCTGATGCAATTTGTTCAACTACTTGTTCATAGGTTCCAATTTTCAGGAAATTCTTTGCCTGTTTTATTTCCTCAAAGCTATATTTCACAGTCTCCCCCCTGCTCCATTTACTCCACACCCAGAGCCTTAAAAACCGCATCTTCCGCGCTGTTATAAAAAATAATCTGAAAACTTCCCATCAGTTCCGGCGGCACTGTTCCAAGATCCGCCGCAGATGTAATCGGCAACAATACTTTCTTCGCTCCAGAATCAAGGCATACCTGCAGTACATTTGCCAGATCTTCTACCTTGATTAGTGTTCCGCTGATACTGATTTCTCCAAGGATCGCAAGCGTGCTGACTGACGGCTTCCCGAGCGCGATCGAACAAAGTGCAATCAATGTTGGAAGCGCCAGCTGATCGGTCATACCGATCCCCTGCATATCCTGATATCCAACGATGTAGTCTTTATTCGTCGTACTGATGGATCCACTTATCCGTTTTCCGTTTGCCTTCAGAAAATTGAAAGCAGTATTTGTGGCTTCCTTGGCATCCCGGTCCGATCCCAGGCCGGTACGTTCAAACTTTCCGCTTCCCGGAAGCATCTGTGATTCCAGCCGGAATACACCGATCATCCCAGATTTTCCGCGGGATACCGTGTATACCTGTCCGGGATTGCACATACCTTCCGGAATCAGCTTGCCGCCTCCCTGTTCTGGAACCGAGACGTATTTTTCATCAAAGGTTTCATTGTCAATGTAGCTGAAGTTCACATCGTAAAACTCCATGCCGCCAAGCTTCTTAAGCTGCTCTTTTACGCGGCGGCGCATTTCCAGCGCCATTGTCAGACACTCTGCTACATCGTCTTTTGTAAAGCTGCCATCTGGATACAAGAGCTTAATGTACCCGTCTACCATCTTACGCACAGCTATGGTGTCTCTCTGATTGAGATTCCGTCCAAGGCGGAAGTACTGGTCCAGCGCATCACCATAGTTTTCCTTGCGCAGTTCCCGAATGAATTCCGCCAGATAGTCCGTAATGAATCCATAGTCATCCGTGAAGTGTTCCGGACGGAATTTGGGAATTTCCCAGCCGGGATTGTAGCAATGCATGCGGTCAAGGAATGCGGTATCTGTTCCCATCTCCGGCGGAAACGGATCAAAGAGACTGGAGGTCTTGAGAAGCACATCCACGCTCTGATTGATGTTGCCGACAAAGACCATGGAAGCAGAGGCAGAGATCTCCTCTTTTCCACGCGCAAAGGATCCGGACGCCATATAGTCCTTCATGATCTGGACTCCATCCTTATCCTTGAAATTAATCCCAGCAACCTCATCAAAAGCGACACAATCCCATAGACCGACAAGTCCGACCTGACGTCTGCCCATGTTGTAGAAAAGATTGGCAACCGTTGTCTGTCCGCCAGACACGAGAATACTGTTCGGAGAGATCTCCTTGTACAAATGCGATTTTCCGGTGCTGCGCGGACCAAGCTCGCAGAAATTGAAATTATTCTCCACCAACGGCAGCATCCGGTTCAGAAGCAGCCACTTCTCACGGTACGTGAACTCATCCGGCTCCATACCGGTGGAACGGAGCAGTATATCGAGCCATTCATCCTTTGTGAAGGCTTTTCTACCTTCTTTCAGTTCCTCAATATCTACATGTGGCATCTGGATCGGTGTCAGAGATCGAATGCGAATTGGTGAAAAGTCCTTTTTCTTCTTGTACTTAACACCAGCATCATTGAATTCTCCATACCCTTCGACATCTGCATCTTCATCCGACTCATACTCCAGCTGCACAATGCACCAGATTCCTCCGCAGAGAAGGCGATCGTACTTCTCCGGATATGTCTCATCGATCGGAATACCGGTAAGACCCAGATTGGTAAAGGATGCCTCATAGCGATCCTTCTTCAGATTCAGCTGTACAGAAATCATGTCAATGACCGTATGAGAGCCATGCTGCCGGAGCTTTGACAGAACCTTCTGCGCCTCATCTGGGCGGACATAATTATTCGCAAGAATTTGCTTTACACTCTCCATGCCGGACTGCAGGATTTCTTCGTCATCCGAGCTGCAGTACTGCCCTAAAAGGAATTCCAACACGTAAACCGGGACATTTGCCCCTTCCTTGATCTTCTTTGTCAGATCCTTACGGACAATCTTCCCATCAAAGTTTTCTCTCAATTTCCGCCGGATCTCTTCTCTGCGGCTTTCCTTTACCTCTGTATCATCCATAGTACAAACCCCTGTCTAACTTTATACGCCGAAGCCAAAATCATCGGTAAACGGCAGATCCATGATCACCTGCCGGCTTTGAACCTCTGCCCCGGTTTCATCCTTCAGGATTCTTAAGAAGTACTTGTGATCACTTCCGTATGCCTTTTTCTTGATATCAAAATGCAGTGACACCATCCGATCTCCCGGATTCTGGGACGAGCTGTCTGCCATATACAAAACTTCATTGGAAATCACTTCCCCATCATCTGATTCAAACCGGATGCGGTACGTTGCTGCCTTTACAATGTCACTTACCGGCTGTTCCTGATAGAAATCCAGCTTCAGCTTCAGGTTCGTGACCTTCCGGATATCCGTGATCAGATTGAACTTCACATCCTCAGTTTCCACTTTTCCCTTCAGCGTCTTAATAAATACGCAGGGAACAATCATTTCCTGCGGAGACGCGCCGCCATGGACATAGTTCATCCCGCCGCCGCACTTGAATACACTCATGCCTTTGGCTAGCGATATCCAGCGTTCATCCTGATTCTTCAATGCATCCCCGAGCGATACAGAATAAACCCCATCGGCATCATTTCTGGAATCACTGATAATAAACCGACGGTCTGTAAAGGCAGACTTTCCAGTAATATTTTCGAGTTTATCCGTCTCCTCCAGCTTCCTGCGGGTATATATAAACCCATGATCTGATGTGATCAGGAACCGGTATACGTTACCGCTCTTACTGAGCGTCCGGACAATTCCGAAAACTTCTTCAATCGCTTTGTCGGTCGCATCAAAAACACTGTTCTCCGTCTTCATCGCTTCACCGGTCGCATCGATCCGGTTATGGTAAATGTAAATAACCTCTTTTCCGGCAGTGAAGCTGCGAAGTTCCTTGCTCTTCATCTGCTTCAGTGAGTCATAGTCGATTGCCACAGCATTCCGGTTCCTTTCCTGCAGGATTTTCTCACGATAAGCAGTAGAGGAAGTCGGATTGCCATCTGCAAGAACCTGCGGTGCCTTTCCGTCGGTCATCGTAATCGTATCATGCGGCAACAACTCCGCCATTCCAACCATGGTGATGGAAGGAAGCGCCGTCAGCATCGGTTCAATCGATGCTTCCATATTGGGATCTTCTCTAAACTGACCGCACAGTTCCTTTGCCGCTTCATACCGGAACGCATCCGAGACGATCACTGCCACCTTTTCCTTCATTGTTGCAACTTTTAAAGAGTAAAAACGGCTCTGTTCCGTAATGACATAATGCATGGCATTTTCTGCATATGCCTCATTCCAGGCATAAACCAGTTTTTCGAGATAATCGGTCCGATAAATATTTTCAAGAAGATCTGACAGTTTCTCAAAAGCAGAGGTATCCTCCATCCGATCCAGATTGGTAATAAACTTCCGGTAATCGGTATCGATCTGATAATCCTCTGCCGTATAGGATTCAATCAATTCCTTCAGTGTGCTCTTCGGTGCAAAGCCAGCCGCATGGAGCAGAGAAAAACCTGCCAGCAGAGCCTGATACTGTGGCTTTCTTGCAAATCCAAAATGAAGCCTCAGACGTTCTTCACAGATTTCCGGGATCGAGAAACCGTTGATCTGTGCCTGCAGGTCTTCCGCCACCTCACGCTCGCAGAGCCAGCGAATAATAAGGTCATCCACCAGCAGAAAGGAGGATGTATGGATCAGCTCCTCCAACGGAACATCAGCAAGCACATCTGCCGCATGCAGTTCCTGTGCTGCTAATTCCGACAGCTCGTCATAGCTCTCCTGATACAGGACATTGTTCTTCATATTCTCCAGAAGAACGGCGATATTGCTTGTCTTGCTCTTCATATCGTCCTGTGCGTACTGTTTCCAGACATTCGGAACTGCTGTGAGCTGATCCTTAAATGTATCGACGGCAAACAGTGACATCACCAGTCTCAGGAGGCTGTGCTTCGGATCAGAGTAGCCTAGCCTCTCCTCGCAAAGCTGCCAGAAGCTTTCCGTCAAACCAAGTGCATCAAATTTCTGAATGATCACCTGTTCCCGGATATCTCCATTCGTCAGGATCGCATAGAAAAGATCATCCACCGTCGTATTCCTTGCATCTGCCACCACACACAGTGCAATCAGCGTAATGGTCTTTTCATTTTCAGAGTCCAGATCCATCTCCTGCGCGCGCTCAATAAATGCATTGGTGCGTTTATCTGCTTCTTTTCTCTCTGCGGCATTTAACTTCTGCTTCCCTGCTCCAAAGAAAACATACAGGTCAGACAGAGCTCCACGCAGACGCATCGGGATATGCAGATCCGCCGCAATCAGTGACAGTCTGTCCGCAAAGAACTGCCTAGAATACAGAAGTGTATCCTCCAGATGGTTCTGTGATACATCCGGCTTAGCAAAAGGCGCATAGACAAGATATTGGCTCTCCGGGTCATCATGCTCCAATACGATCTTCGCCCGGAACGCATTGCGATCCGTAAGATGTAAAACCTTTACTTGTCCAAGTTTCAAATCATCTACCGAATCCTCAAAAGCGCCCGTCGTGTCATACCAGAAGACAAGCCGCTCCCCAGAGGAGAATACATCATTCAGTTTTTTCTCAATTTCTGAGAGGTTCAGCTCATCCATGAATCACCCACACGCCTTTCTTTCTTGATCCTTCCCGCGAGATCACACCTTTACCGCGAAGAACATTCAGTGCATATTGAACGCCGGCTCTTGACAAGCCACTGCGAGAAGCCATCTCCCCCATTGTCATCATCGGGTTTTCTCTGATAAGAGTTAGCAGCTGCTGTTCTGTCTCACTAAATGACGGTTTGTCATCGCTCTTTTTATTATCTGCGCTCTTTTCTATACTAGTATTTAAATCTTTTTTACTAGTATTTACCGCTCCGGTACCAGTTTCTATACTAGTATTTTGGTTTTCTTGACCAGTTTCTTGGCTGGTATTTCCTGCTTCTGTGTCAGTATAAATTGCATCTGAGGAATTATTGTCATTCTGTTTCCGGTAAATGTTGATTCTCAGGTCAACCTCACCACCAATAAATTCCGGCGCTTTCAGTCCAGCCTCCTGCACTTCCCGAATAATTCTCGGAATACCGCTTCCCCAGTGTTCAATCAGATGCATGTACGCAAAAGCATTTGCGATAGCCTCGTTCCGGATTCTGGAATACCCCTTTTTCATCCGTTCTATAGTCTGACCCATCGGCAGCTTACCCGGCGACGTGATTTCAAGCCTGTCATCATACACTGCAATCTGCGTATTGTTATGATCCAGATAGCTGCGATGAACTGCCGCATTTACAATCAGTTCACGGATACTATCCGGCGGGATCTCATAAATATCCTGCCGGTAGATTCCAACAAACTTTGCGCCCAAGTGAATATTGCGAAGGACATATTGAACCGCATTATCAACCTGCAGCCAGAGCGGACCGGAATACTCTCTGCGATCCACAAAAACTGCTTTTGTTGATCCTTTAAAAACACCACATTGCATCACAGTATGAATCGGGCCAGATCCCGTCAGAATATAGAAGGCATTTGTCGGGTAGTATTTCCCGTCCTTTTCCGCCAGAATTCCCCATGAGAGAAGCTGCTGCGGTCCAACTTCCCTGACTTCATCCTGATGAGGGGCATGCTTCAATGCCTGTGCTTTCATTTCCGCGCATAAAGCATTGATCTCATCGTCTGTGACGTTCCATCCAGTGCTGATAATCTGATCAAAAGATCTGCTGCTGCCCTCCAGCATCAGTTCCTTGATCATATACTCATCGGCAGGCCGGCTTGTACCGGCTACACGGACGTAGACTCCCGCCTCTTTACCAAGTGATTTAATAAAATATGGACGCTGTCTGCCTTCTGAAATGTCTGCAATGATGATGGTTTTGCCCTCAAGCGTCTGCAGATAAACATCTGGAATAATCGCCGGTTCGCAGCTGTCTGATATTGCCTCCGTAATCGCATCAATCTCCGAAAAGACCTGCTCTTCAGGGATGCCTTCAACCCGATGCGTTTTATCATCGACACCGAAAATAATCCTGCCGCCTTCGCCATTTGCAAAGGCAACAACGGATTTCATGTATTTCATGCTCTCTTTCGGACGCCTCACCTTGAATTCCAGATTTTGGGATTCTCCGGCAAGGATTTCCTCTAACGTCATATTGCAATTCCCCCTTACTTGATTGGAGCAAGGATCTGATACTTCTTACCATTCCGGTCCGTCTGTACCTTCTCATAATTGACCTTTACGCCGTCATCCAGATCAATAGCAATCCGTTCATTTGCCATATGCTCAAGACGCTCTTCGTAGTCAACCAGCTCTTCCAGTTGCTTCTTCAGATGCTCCTGGCGCTTTTCTTCTGTGCTCTTCTGCCTTGCGTCCGTAATGTGATCGAGCATCATATCAATTGCCCGGATCTCGGTCTCATACTTCTGCTGAATCTGCTGGGCATAGAGAAGCACCCGACCAGTCGTATCCGCATCCCAGCGGTGCATATAGACCAGAGCCTTGAATGCATTTTCTTTGCCACTGTCAAACAGCCAATAAATCGGCCGCTTGCCAGATCCCGTCACAGAATAGGTCTTGCAGTGATCCTTGAAAAAATCATTCAGCATGTAGTTACGAATAACTTCTCTGCTGGTTAAGCCCTTGTTACCAAGCGCTTTGGCAATGAAGTCAAGATTCTCGTCCAGCGTATCTGCACCATAGACAACCGTTAGGAACTCACAGATCCGCTCTACCACATCATCATCCAGATATTTCTGGTTCGTAATCGGGATGACGTTATCCCGGTCAGGAAGGAAGCTCTTGTAGACAGACTGTACTGATTTCCAGTCACCACCAGCATAGATTAAGCCTTCCTTGTCGAGAGAATAGCGGCCAAACATGCAACCGATAGCGTAGGAAATTAAAGAACGAATGTCACGGCTATATTCAGCCTTGCGTACAGTTATGTCTTTATCATCTTCTTCCGGTGTCAACTCGGCTTGCAAATTATAAATGTTGATGAAGCTGCGATTAATTTCTTCTTCATTCTCCTTAAGTAGAGCAAGTCTCTCTATGCATTGCGACTTCCATTTTTTATAACATTCACTCAATTTATTAGCATTTTCCGCTCGAGCAGTGATAAACGGATCAACCACTAAGTCTTTTCGAGCTTTAATTAGTGGATGTTGCTGAAAATCCCATGAGGTTTCAAAGGCATCCCAGTCCGCCTTTGATATATTTATACATTTATTAGTAATTTCTACAATATGAGTAGCGAATGCCTCCTGATATATAATTGGTAGTTTTCCTATAACGCCCGAATTAAAGTCAAGAGTTGGCGCCATTACCGTTAATAAAGTGTCAGCAATATTAGAGTTGGCAAATGCCATATAATACTTAAGTTTCACCTCGTTATCCAAAAAGCAAGCTGACCCTTTTGTGTCAAAAATAAATCCTCCATCACAATATCTGGCAGAGAACTTTCCCATGGCCAAAGCGCTCCATGTAAAATTCTTTTTAAAATAACAATCCATATTGTTCATTCTTCCGCCAGGCGCACCTTTTGTATATTCTTTTAATTCATATCCATTTTTATACCAGTTTACCGTATAATCATTATTCCCATACCATTTTCGAAAGCTTCCACCTTTATTGTACGGGTACCATCTATGTTTTCCATTTTCCGTTTCTTCTAGTTTCTTATAATTGAAGCCTATATTGGAAAAATTATTTTCAAACCATAGTCTTAAGAATAAATCGTTGTTCGTAGTTGCCATTCCCTGTCTTGGCCGAGCTAATAAAGCTAACGGTGTGCCGGTTAAAAACACATGTCTAATTGAGTCGGAAATCCAATATGCAAATGGGGCTCCGGGTATTTCACTGAACTTATCTTGTTCTGCAATATAGCAATTATTGTGATCTGCAAGCAACGCTTTCTTCTCAGATTCATTTTTCCCTCGTAATAGTCTATAGTACACTCCTTTATAATGATTCGCCTTGCAATTTCTCAATACAAAACTAGTTGATTGAACCACTTCCCCACTAATTTCATCGAACGCGCGCGGTCCAAGATGAAGCATGTTAATACAGTCAATTTTATTAATTTTTTTACGCAATTCTTCGTATGTTGATAAGAACATCCATGCATGTTGAGTGATCATCGCCTGGAATGCATTTGTTATGCAAAAGGTGTGACATTTTTCAACAAATGCTGCATACATATCATATTTGCTACCTGAATAATTGTTTTTTATATATGACATCAAGTGATGATTCATACTGTTCCCACCCATATATGGTGGATTTGTGCAGGTAATCCAGTATTTCCTTGCCATCACCTGTCCTTGATCGACAAGCTGTATTACCTTCTCCGACGCTTCCTGATTCCAATTCAGGCTGGTCTGTCCCAAAGTTTCTTTTGGCGTTGCGAATCTCCGGAGCAAGTCCCAGTCCATCTCCGGAATGTTCAGAATACTGCCGTACTCTTTGGCATCATGAAAGAGCTCCACCAGTTTTTCTGCCTGCGATAGAGCTTTTGTCTTTTCCTCTGGAGATAAGTTCTCACCCATCTCCTGAAGCTGATTTTTTGTGATGACGTTGCTCTCCTGAATGGAGTAGACATGCGCTTTGATCCCGCTGGTCAGGATACGGCGGTTATACTGTCTTGCCTTCATCATGACGGCAAAATAGGCAAGCTGATACGCACGGTCATCGATATCGAGGCCGTAAATGTTATTTTCCAGAATCGCTTTTGCTGCTTCGCGCTCACTGTAACCGACAGAGGTATAGATCTGCTCCAGCACGTCGAACATGTAGACAAGGATATGCCCACTGCCCATACAGGGATCCAGGCAGGACAGGTCTTCCGGCTTCAGTACTGCATATTCCTCCCGGATCTTGGCGAGCTGCTGCTCCACTTCCGGTTCCTGCTTTGCCTCCGGCAGGTAATATTTCCAACCGAACTTCTCAGCTGTCTCCTTCTCATCGACATCCGGATTCAGCCCTCTCAAGTGCTCGATCCAGAGCCTTCCAAGGCTGTTCTCCACCATATAGCGGACGATCCAATCCGGCGTAAAGAGCTGGGTCACCGCGGGAAGCTCGTCCTTCGTCACCTTTTCTTTCTTTGCAAAAACCTCCGCCTTCAGTTCTGAGTTGTAGTACTGATAAATCCAGCCAATGATCTGGACCTGATCTTTCCAGTCCTCTTCTGGAATGTCATTCACCAGATGATGGATGATGCCGTCCTTATCGATAAAGGACTGCCGCATCAAAAGCTCCGATGCATCGTCTCTTGCCTCAAAGATACCCGGAAGTACCTCATGAAGCTGATTGCACATTTTAAACAGCAGAAAGCGGAACAGCTTGTTGCTGTCATGCTGCTCCTTCCATGCAAGGATCTGCTGTGTCTCCGATTCGGAATATTCCAGACTTCCATCAAACGGTGTCGATACCAGATCCGGATCTTGTTTTCCCGGTTCTACAGAGGAAAGCAGACGGACATCCAGCGGTGCGTACTCATTTACTTCCATGTAACGAATGGCAATAAGGCGGTTAAACCAGTCGTATGCAGAGGATTCGATAAAGTTCCGATAGGCAGACTGGTAGTTGCTTTCTTTCCCTGACTTTCGTATTTCCTCCGCCAGCTGTTCCCTCTGGCGGATTGCTTTTCCCTTGATGGACACCGGATGATCTGCCCCGATGTCAAAATACTTCACTTCATTCGTTGAGGCAGGCAGAGGATCAGAGATTCCATCTTCCGTAATTCCCAGAAGTCCCAGTCTGGTCCGTATATCTTCCATGAGCTTGACTCTTGCCCATACTGCAAAATTTTTGATGGCTGTCTTATTCATTTCTACCCTGCCTCTCTCAATACACTTACCAGCGGTTCAAAAGCGGATAACGATATCCGTATCACTATCCAGTTCCTTTTCGATTCTGTCCCGAAGCTGATCCATATACTGGTTCAGGCTGCGCTCATCTTTGATCACCCAGATATTGGATGTCAGATCACTGACCATCAGATTTTTGGTTTTCCTTGCATACGGCTTTGTGGATTCATGTACACAAGGATCAGGTGAATCCGATTGGCCTTCCGGAGCTGCCGGATTGTCTTTCTTCTTAGAAGCCTTGGCAGCCGCTTCTGCCGTAAGTTTCGCAAATTTATCCAAATAGGTCTTTAAGAGGCTGTCTGCCTTATCCTTAAAGCCCAGCATATCAGAAATATCATTCTGCTTTTCAGCGCGATCCGACAAGTCTGCAAATGCATTCAGAACGGTGCACTTGTACTTTTCTTCAAACGGCTGGCCTTCCAGCGCGTTGAGTGCTGTCTGCCGGTCAGAGTCAATGACCACCTTCACCGGTTCCAGCTTCTCATCCAGAATACTTCCATAAATTTCAATGAACTGCTGATACAGGTTCGGCAGATCCTTGATCCGCTCATACGGCATCTGGCAGGTCACAATATCATGGATCTGATCTACGACCTTCCGGATCTCCGGATCAGTGATATGCTCCTTGCTGTTCTCATAGAGCTTTAATGTCTTCAGGCCTTTCTCCTGGAAAATGCTCCGCTGCGTATCACTGTTATAGAACGTGATAACCGGAGCCAAGTCCTCCGCGAGATCAAGGAAGTCATCTCTGTGCTTATATACCCAGTCAAAGAAGGAAGCTTCCTCATTCATCCCGGTAACACCGGACAGCTGCCTTGCGGCAGACTCCAGCGTTCCCCGTCCCGGAAACTGCGGAACGTACCGCTGTTGCTCCAGCATGCCCTGAATCTCCCGGATGAGATTTTCTGCATCATGCTTAAAGGTTGCCATCACTTTGTCCGCGTCAGCACTCACCTCGGTATGGTTAAAGAGTGCCTTGATGATGTCCTTCACTGCCTTGATCTTCTGCTGATCAATCGTCGGCTTTGCGCGGAACAGGATCTTTTCATCATATCGGCGTGACGTGAAGTAGGCGGTTAGCTCCTCTGGCTGTCTGTTGAACAGTGTCACCGGCTCCTTATCGACGGTTGCGCTGATGATTCCTTCTTTAAAGAGCTTTGCGACCATCCATTTCGTGTCGGTTTCCTGATATCCATACGGAGGCTTGCTGAAACTGTCAAGGATGCTCTTCATGGAAATCATAGTGTGGACAGAAGTCACATTATGGATGTATTCCTGCACTTCCTTCACAGCCAGACGATTTTCCTCATCCTGTGCCTTGATATCCAGACTCATCTGGTTATCCTTCTGGAACAGGTTTTTGATGTCGATGTCATCCTCCGGCTTCGTGATATAGTCCAGCTTGTAATAGATATTCCCGACCAATCTGCCCAGCGCTTCGTTAATTCTGCCTACGGCATCATGGGTATGAATATCCGTCACATGTGCTCCATTGATGAACAGCTCTGCACTTCCAATCGCCTCTTTCATGGAGTCGATAGCGCTGTTTTTGGCCTTTCCAGCCTCCTGCATTTTTGTGGCGCGGATGATGGTGGACTTCCCTTTTTGCGGATCCGCCACATTCCGGATATAGTCCTCGATTTTCAGTGCGTTCTGCATGTCACGGTAGTAAACAGCATTGTCATTCGGCAGGCGCATGACAACCTCATGTGCGGTAGACAGGATCGCCATAGAACTGTCATCCGTTCCGATCACAGAACCGCTTCCAGTATATTTTGGTGTGACGATACGCAGGGTAATCGGATTATTCTGGCTGTTCTTCGCCGGACGGTTGTCCACAAACTGGTTGTAGCCAAACGTATAGCGACCGTTAAACTTTGGCACCCGATACCGCGCGTTCGGATAGATGCTGTCAAACGTCATCTTGGTCAAAGCAGCGATGACATCCCCCTGCTGAATATTCCGGTCACGGATCGCACGGTTAATATCCTGTTCCTCATCGGTCAGGAATTCATAAGTATCCTGAATCTGCGCAACCAGAAGGCTTCTTGTGAGAAGCTGCAGGGATTCTTCCACCTTCTGCCTGAGAACTGCCTTGTCCTCATGGATATCCGTTACCATGAAATTCATGATGTTATCCACAGTCAGAGGGATACCGTCGATGTACTTGAGAAGGAACAGGGTCTTCAGAACATTAACGGCAAAGCAGTCCTCTTCATGGAGTGGATTGATGCGGTCACTGTCCTCCGCCCTCTGGATAACAGAGGCATGGGTGTGATCCAGAAACTTCAGCAGATTGTCATAGAAGCTGTAGAACGGGATCAGGACACCTTCCTCCTTGTTCTCCACCTTCTTGGCAGCCTCCTGAAAGGCGCCCAGCATAGAACGCTCTCCTTCAGACAGGTGCTTCCCCGACGCACTGTTCAGCCGAATTGAATTCAGCACATCAGCGAGCAGATGAAACTGATACGGCAGGAATGGATACACCGCCGCAAACTCATCCGCACTGTGAAGCTTCCGCATTTCATAGCCATTGCCCTTAAATACGACAGCATTCTGGATGCGCGTCTCATCAGATTCATACAGAGCTTTGAGCGTAGTTTCTCCAACCTCGTTCTTCTTCAGGATTCTTTCCCGGATGACCTCATCCGCATTGACGGAGGTCAGGGAAAGCCGTGTCTTGAACCGGCCCTGGATCTTGGAAAAGTCGTTCTTGCTCTCCATGCTGGCATCCATGTTTTCCATCATGGAATCGATGTCTTCCTGTGCAGTGACCACAATCCATGCTTTTCCATGGCAACGCGTGCCGAGCTCTTCCGTCATCGTCTGGAGATTCAGCATCAGGCGGGAATCCGTGCTGATGAACTGCCCGATCTCATCCACCAGAAAGACCACTCTCTGCCCGGACTTCTCAATATACTGATGCACCCTCTCAGCAAAGTCCTCAATGGCGATTTCATAATTGGACGTCGTAGCTGCCTTGGTCCAGTCCATAGCCTCCTGCTCGGACATACGTCCCATGGCAGCAAGGGTCTTCGCGACCTTTCCACGGATCACGCGGAATTTGTTCCGCTCATCAAGCCACTCCTTGCCGTTTAATTCCTTGAAGGTATCCTTGAACTTCTGATAATTTCCCTCTTCATCCAGTGTCCGCTCCAGATCTGCAAGGGCAGGGTTTGCCCCGTCATATCCGAGTTTCTCATTGAAGACGCGGTTGAAGACCATCACAATGGCGTTGCTGTCGGATTTTGCAGATGCAGTACTCTTGGAATCCACGTTAAAGAGGATTGCCTGTGTCGGTGTATGAGCAGCGCGTTCCATATCGGCAAGGATTATCGAATTTTCTTTGAGGTTATCCTTGTCTCTGAAATAGTCGATGGCATTCCTGCCATCCACCACGGTATTATCGAGAATATAGGACAGGATTTTCAGGAAGTGTGATTTACCACTTCCAAAGAAGCCGGAGATCCATACGCCCATTTCATCGGTTGGTGTATCAATGCTCCGGGCATAATTTTCAAAGAAGTCCCGGAAATGCTTTGTCAGCTCTCTGGTGACTACGTATTCTTCCAGCTCCTGCTTTTTGTCGCTGTCTGCGATCTGCCCAACCTTGATTACCCCTGTAATCGGACGATCGATTTTCTTAGCGAACATATCATAGATTCTCATAGCCTTGCTCCCTCACTCACCTATATTCAGCGTTCTACAATCGGAAACGCACGGTAATAGTTGTCCTCTTTCATTTCCCCGAAGATATGAAGAGAACTTCCTGTATACTTTCCCGGATAAAACAGAATAACCGGACAATGATCCATCACCTGATGCAGGTTATTCAGGATTTTATGACTGCGCAGAATCGGATAACATTTGCCTACACCGGTCAGAAAGACAACTGCATCATCTGGTGTGTTGTCCACGATATAGTTCACGATCAGACTGTCCGATTCATCAAACTTCAAAATGTCGGAAATCGAAGCGAACACGTAGTCTGTTCCTTCTTCTTCCTCCAGATCCTTCAGATCATCCAGAACATCCTCATCCTTAAGCAGTTTAAGAATCAGCTCATAGAGGTCATAGACAATCAATTGATAGCCAAACTTCAGCATAGTATTCGTTTCCTGAAGTTCGCGGATTCGCTCCCGTACTTTCAATTCATCAGCCGGATCATAATCGAACACATAGTACCCGACCTCATTACCAAGACCGGTATTACTGCGGAAGTTCTCCTGCCGCATTTTGTTTTCCAAAAGATCCAGTCGTTCTTCTATCGTCTTCATTCCCGTTCTCCCGCCAGAATTTTGTATATTCTGGTCAGCCCTTCTGACTGAAGAAAATCTTCCATCTTTTTATCCAGAATCGGTCGGATGATTTTCCGTTCGGTTCCAGATTCCGACAGCATCCCCGCTTCCTTCAACATGGATTTGTAATTATCTCTGACCTTTCGAAGGGAAGCATCCGTCCACTTCGCAGCGCTCTCATCTTTTTCCTGAATGCGATGAAAAAGTCCCATGATGTCACTGTCTCGCAGGATATTGTCCTGCTGGATCAGTTTTTCTCGATAGACGGAATCCATAAACTCCAGAAAGGTATGATCTGTCAGCATCACCATCACAATACATAGCAGCTGCTGATTCTCTGTGTTTCTGGTGGCAAAGAAAGATAGATACGCCGAATCTACTGCATTAATTCTGCGCGTCACGGCCTGTGCAATTTCTTTACTCCTGGATGTGCTGGAAGCGTTAAAAATGTTTTCATCAAGACTTGCCTTACCAATATCAGCTGTCGTCAGATCTCCAGAAAGAATTTTATCGATGGCGATCTTAATCTCACGGTACCAGAGACGATCTCTTGTTCGACAGGGATACCGCTGATTAAGAACACTTACTGTTATCATGCAGAACCCTCCTATAATTCATCATAGTCCACCGCATCAGAGACACCGCGATCAAGGCGCTTGATCTCCTGATTAATCAGCTTTCCAAGCGTTCGCAGTTCTTCTTCTGAGAGCGTTACTCCTTTTCCGAGTTTCTCATGATCAGGGCTCCATTCACGAATGTCATACTTTGCTTTCCGTCCGTTCCAAGAAACCAGATTCAGTTCCTTTGTCCATCCCTTGGAAGATTTCGATATCTCACCGACAGATGTCTTAATTTCAAATGAAAAAGAATCCTTATCAGCCATCCTGATTCTCCTTTTTGTAATCGATAGAATTTAAATCCAGCTCCAGAATTTCATCTACAGAGCAATTGAAAACAGCGCAGATCTTTGCCACGCTTTCGAGTGCGATCGGCTCTTCCTTCCCCATCTTGGCGATGATATTCGTGCTGACCTTTGCTTTGCGCATAAGGTCGCGCTTGTTCATCTTCTCATCAATAAGTTTTTTCCAAAGCCTGTCATAGCTGACTCTCATCTGGCACCTCTTCACATGGTTAGATTTCAAAAAATAATAAGACAAAGAATCGATAATTTCATCTTACCATTGTAGTGTTATTTGCTCAACTAATTTATGGCATTCTTCAAACACAAATCATGTTTTCATGATTAATCAACATGAGTCCATCGAATCTGGAGAATAATCCGGGTATATTATGTTCGGAAAGCTAAAAAGAGTGATACCAGTTACCTGGTCTCACTCCTATATCGTTATTGATTACTTTTATTTGTTACGTATTATTTCGATGCTTCCAGCCATTCTGTGGATGTTTCCTCACCCGGAACTTCTATTGCCAAATGTGAGAACCAGCTATCCTCTGCCGCGCCATGCCAATGCTTTACATTTGCCGGGATGTTGATCACGGTACCTGGTGTCATCTCCACGGGTTCTTTACCCCATTCCTGGTAATAACCCCTGCCACCGACACAGATCAGCATCTGTCCGCCGCCACCTTTGGCATGATGGATATGCCAGTTGTTCTGACAGCCCGGCTCAAAGGTCACGTTGAACACCGGGATCTGTTCGGTGGAAACCGGTGCCAGAAAACTTCTGCCAGAAAAATAAGAGGCATAAGCATCATTGGGCTCACCAATCGGGAAGAATAGGGACTTCTGATATTTTTCCATCTCCCTTGCCTCTGCAGGAGCTTCTTCTTTCCAGACTTCCTTCGCCTGATTAAACGCAGCCCAGGCTTTCGGCCATCCCGCATAAAAAGCCACATGAGTCAAAATCGCGGCAATTTCACTTTTCGTCACACCGTGTTCCTTCGCATTCTGAAGATGATACGTCAGTGACGAATCCGTAATACCGGATGACACCAGGGCAACTACTGTGATAATGCACCGGGTTTTCAGATCAAGATCCGGATTATTCCAGTTCTCTCCAAACAACACATCATCATTGAAATGAGCAAACTCCGGAGCAAATTCTCCAAGTCTGTCTCTTCCTGCCGTCTGTACAATCTTCCCACTCATACTTTCGTTTCTCCTCTTCAATTTCTTCTAATCAGGATCTGCCTCATCAGTAAGTTTTCTTTGTCATTCATAAGGATGCTCTGAAAATGTCTGCAATATCCTTCTCCTGAAGCGGTGCCCATGCGTTTTCAAGCCCTTCATTTTCTGCTACATGATGTGCCATCTCATCAATGCGGCTTTCATCAATGCCAACTTCCTTAAGATGCATCGGGATACC
>JBJEMO010000060.1:0-18104 GCA_051879715.1 Bilifractor sp. | reverse complement strand
TGATTTCCATAGCAGGGGTGATGCCGGAGCTGAAGATACAACAGCTTCTTCTGCCTTGCGAGCTCCAGGAAGCGTCCTTTTCTGCCGGGAAGTAACGGAGCGACGGTACAGGGAAGCCTGTAATGCTTCAGTGCTGCGGTCAGGTAGACACCGGTCAACAGATCACTGGTCCCGCCGAAGCGGTGAAACAGATCCATATTATGGTAAATGAACATCTTTTCACCAATGCTGCTTACTGTCTGAAAAACTTCTTCATCCTGCAGATTTCTGTGCTCCGCTTTGATATCTTCTGCCCCAATGGAGTTCTGTCTCCATTTGTCCAGCGTGAGGATGAGGTTTGTCACAGCCACGGGACCGCAGTGGCGATAATATCCCTTGCCAAGGGAATCATAGTCCGCAGTTGTGTGCACACTCGCATACCTCTCCCAGGGAATGATACGCTGTGTCTCATGAAAAGGCATCTGTGCGATGGACTCGGCATGACGGACCGGGTCATCAATCACCTCTGTCTGTTTTTGGTCGAATACTGATTTTTCCCGCATACTTTTCTCCTGTTTTGTGGGTATAGGGCAATAAATTTATTATATATCGCCAAAGCGGCATTGTACAATCCGGAAAGCACCAAGGTACGCTGAATATGCATCTAAGAGGGCAGGGATTTCATAGTCCGGTCGTCATTCGCAAACCGGCTGTAACAAAGATTGATCCTGGTCTTTGAAGCTGCGGAACTCCTCAGGCGCTTTGCGCCTTCGTCAAACAGTCCTCGCAATATTATTTATCAAAAAATTGCGGATCAATCTTTTAACAGCCGGTATTGCTCTGACAAATGGACTATGAAATTCCTGCCCGCTTATCCGGAAGTTTCTCATGAACTTCAGTATCAGAATTTCACGATGGAAGCGCATATTAACATCACAAAATCACCTTTCAGGTGCCCGACAGGGAACTATAACATAACTGAATCACAATTGTAAATTTGCACAAAATTAGCGTGAAATATACTCCCCTGCATGGTATTATTTTATTGTATAAGCTCTTCGAAAACACAGACAGGCTCGTCGCACGCGCAGCGCGCGTAAGAGACTGGATGGGCTTTCGAAGAAAAACAAAGGGGATCGCAGTCTTGGAAAGGAGTATTTTATGATTTTGATTATCATCGTGGCAATCCTTGTCATCTGGCTGATTGCCGCAAATATCCGTATCGTCCCTCAGGCAGAAGCCTATGTCGTCGAACATCTCGGGAAATTCAAGACCGTCTGGAATGCGGGTCTGCACCTGAAGACACCAATTGTTGAGAAAATTGCGAAGAAGGTTTCCCTTAAGGAACAGGTGCTTGATTTCCCGCCCCAGCCGGTTATCACAAAGGATAATGTCACCATGATGATCGACTCGGTCGTATTCTGCTATGTATTCGATCCGAAGCTCTACACCTATGGCATCGAGAATCCCATCGCCGGTCTGCAGAACCTGTCCGCCACTACGCTCCGGAATATCATCGGTGATATGGAGCTGGACCAGACACTGACCTCCCGTGAGACCATCAACGGACGGATGCAGGCGATTCTGGACGAGGCGACCGACCCCTGGGGCATGAAGGTAACAAGGGTTGAGATCAAGAACATTCAGCCGCCGAAGGAAATCGAGGAGGTCATGACGAAGCAGATGCGTGCAGAGCGTGAGCGCCGTCAGACCGTTCTGGAGGCACAGGCTCATCAGGAGGCTGTTGTAAGCCGTGCCGAGGGAGATAAGAAGGCGAAGATCCTCGCTGCAGAGGCAGAACGTGATGCGCAGATCGCCCTGGCAGAGGGCCGTGCAAAGTCAATCCGTCTGGTTTATGAGGCGGAGGCAGCCGGTATAAGGAACCTGAATGATGCCAAGATCAGTGAAAGTGTTCTGAAACTTAAGGGAATTGAAGCCTTAAAGGAAGTCTCTGACGGACGGGCTACCAAAATCTATATGCCCTCTGATATCGCCAGTGCAATTTCTTCCCTGGGTGTTGCCGGTGAGGCACTGGGTATTGGTGACGCGACACCGATTGATAAATCGCCAAAACCGAAGCCCCCGATTCCCGCAGATCCGTGTATTACAAGCGAGACAAGCACCGGCGGAAAGGAAGCTGCCGTTTCTTCAGCAATGATCAATTCTTCTGTGGCTGCGGACGATTATAAATCGGATGATTACAAGATGTGATCTTCAACGGACAGCGGAGAGGTCCTGACATATGCGCTGCCTACCAACAGACAGATAATTGAGGCTGTCAACAGAAGAGGCCCCCAGGTGGTTATATTAACCATCCGGGGGCCTCTCTGATACTACAAGACATTTTTATGATATTGTGGCCAAAAGGTAAATGTATAAGAGCGAGAATTTCAAGACAATTTCATGCTCATACAACATCTGACCCTGACATCATATTTATTACATGAAATAATTCTTCTTCTGTTTTTGATTACTTTGCTGCATTCTCGTGTGCAAGCTCATCGTTGAGAATGTCGAGGATGTCATATACATCCAGACCATGGGTCAGGCAGGCCTCTTCCAGTGTCTCCATCTCGGAAACGCCG
Organism: Bilifractor sp.; assembly: GCA_051879715.1. GTDB lineage: Bacteria > Bacillota > Clostridia > Lachnospirales > Lachnospiraceae > Bilifractor. The sequence continues at coordinate 15,540 of JBJEMO010000060.1, read as the reverse complement.
CAGCTGATGCAGTGCAGACCGCAGCTGAGCATAACCGGTACCAGAGACGGATATGCCTGTACGATATCACCGACAATCATATCTGGCCGGATCAGCTGATCAGATCCGCCAAGCATTGCATCGATATCCTGCTGCACCGTACCGATTCCGGAAATTCCGAAATACTTCACCAGTACGTTTGCAACATTCGGGGACAGGAATGCCGGGAGCGTCGGTCCAAGGTGAATATGCTTTACATCCAGATACAGAAGCGCCAGCAGAACGATAACCGCCTTCTGCTCATACCATGCGATATTGTATACAATCGGGAGCTGATTCAGATTGTCATATCCGAATGCCTCCTTGAGCTTCATAGCGATCTGAACCAGGGAATAGGAGTCGTTGCACTGTCCTGCATCCAGAACCCTCGGGATACCGTTGATATCGCCCAGATCCAGCTTATTGTATCTGTACTTCGCACAGCCTGCTGTCAGAATGACTGTGTCCTTTGGAAGTGCCTTTGCGAAATCCGTATAATAGCTTCTGCTCTTTGCGCGTCCGTCGCACCCGGCCATGACAACGAATTTCTGGATAGCACCGCTCTTGACCGCCTCTACGACCTTATCTGCCAGCGCAAATACCTGATTGTGTGCAAAGCCTCCTACAATCTCCCCTGTCTCGATCTCTGTCGGTGCAGGAAGGGTCTTTGCCAGCTCAATCAGTGCGGAGAAGTCCTTGTGACCATTCTCATCCGCGTCAATATGCACACATCCCGGATAACCGGCGTTTCCTGTGGTGAACAGACGTCCCTTGTAGGAATCCTTCGGTGGAACGAGGCAGTTGGTCGTCAGAAGGATTGGTCCGTTGAAGCTATCGAACTCTTCCTTCTGCTTCCACCATGCATTTCCATAGTTTCCTACGAAATTGTCATACTTCTTGAATGCCGGATAATAATGGGCCGGGAGCATCTCGCCATGGGTATATACGTCAACACCTGTGCCCTGTGTCTGCTCAAGCAGCATCTCCAGATCCTTCAGATCATGGCCGGAGATCAGGATTGCAGGTTTCTTGCGCACACCGATATTTACCTTTGTGATTTCCGGATTGCCATATGCTTCTGTGTTTGCGCGATCCAGAAGGTCCATGCCGCGGACACCATAGCGGCCTGTCTCCATGACAAGGGCCAGCAGCGTACCGCCGGTAAGGGTATCATCCATGGTCTGTGCCAGTGCACGCTGGATGAACATGTCAATATCGGGATCTTCCTTCCCAAGGGCATTTGCATGGCTCAGATATGCAGCAAGGCCCTTGACGCCATAGGTGATCAGTTCGCGGAAGCTTCGGATGTCCTCATCCTTTGTAGCAAGCACACCCACCTCTGATTCAGCAGCCTTAGCCTCAAACGTATCTCTGGAGCCACTCCAGAGAGATGCATCCGGAAGAGCATCCTTCTTGCTGACGTTTTCAAGGAGTTCTTTCTCCTTTGCAAGTGTTGCCTCTATTCTGGAAATAATATCTTCCTTATCAAAGTCCGCATTCGTGATGGTAGCAAACAGATTTGCCGTGATCATGTGGTTAACGTCTGCAGTAATTTCCTTCTTTTCTCTGCGGAGCTGTGTCGTGATTGCAGAAAGGCCTTTGGTCACGTAGATCAGCAGATCCTGCATAGCGGCTACATCCGGTTTCTTGCCGCACATGCCGACTCTCGTACATCCCTTGCCCGCCATTGTTTCCTGACATTGATAACAGAACATTGCCTGATTTGTATCCATAATATATTCCTCCTGATTCTGACAACGCAGTAATATGCGTCCATCTGTCTCATGTTTCGTATACATCTGCCACCTCACCTTTACCAGAATCTCTTTATTTTGTCAACTCTGGAAAATCTGTCCTTGATAGTGAGCGATTTATCAGATTACATACAGTATAACAGAAACATATGGAATATCGGTAACAAGTGAAACAAAATCATTTTGAAAATATCCACCGCACCGGCTGCGTTGAATTGTTCCGGCACCGGTGTTATAATTCATAGTAAATATTTAACGAAAGCGCCGCATGTTATACGACACATGGGCGGTACCCGTGAGGGCACTGTGCTCACTGTGCTTTCGGGTGCAGCAGAATAAAGTATAACGCAAGATATGCGAAATCCGGCATGGAACCATAATGGTCTCAGAAGGAGAAATCTTTTATTTATATGAAGAAAAGTCCCTTATATAAAAGTTTTGGATATGCCTTTCAAGGTATCTGGGCGTGTATACGCAAGGAACGCAATATCAAAATACACCTCAGCATGATGACCCTTGTCATTATTGCGGGCACTGTGCTCCGGATCAGCATAACAGAATGGTGCATCTGTATGGTCCTCTTTGCACTGGTCATCAGTCTGGAGATTGTCAATACCGCAATCGAAGCCTGTGTGGACCTGGTGTCCGAGGAGAGACGTCCTCTTGCAAAGCTGGCCAAGGATGCAGCCGCAGGTGCAGTGCTCGTGGCAGCGATTTTCGCCGCTATTATCGGGTTAATTATTTTCGTACCCAAGGTCTTCTGATATCCTGCTGAGCAGATATTAACACAGTCTGTCAGCATGTTCTGATTGGCTATTTGCGTTATTTATTGTATTCTGCCGGGCATTACAGCTCATGCCGGGCACCAGCGGTTTCATAAAGATACGTGTTTCCATTTTTTATAAAACATACGGGATTGCATTAATATTAAAGATTTAAGGAGGAAAACGCAATGAGTGATGATTTCAAATTAACGGATACATTCCGCAAGGTATTTCTGGCGGGTGTCGGTGCTGTCGCTGTCAGCGCAGAGAAATCAAAGGCACTGATCGACACTCTGGTAGAGAAGGGCGAGATTACCGTCGAGCAGGGAAAGGTTCTCAATCAGGAGCTGAAGCACAAGATCGACTCCGCCACGGACAGTATCAAGACAAAAGCACAGGCAAACGCAGATGCAATGCGGGCAGCTGCTGCGGTTCCGAAGGGAAATGATTTTTCTGCGATGCTCAATAAGCTGACCCCGGAACAGATGGAGGCTCTGAAGGAGCAGCTTGCGGCAAAGCAGGCTGATACAGAAACTGATGCAGCAGATAGCACAGCAGCGAAAACCGATGATTCTGCCAATGCATCTGGTGAAACCGCTTCGGAAGAAACGGAAAAGGCATAACCGGCATCTGACAATACAGTTCATCTGGCAATACAGTTCATGGCAGACCAGTGAACTGTAGCGCAATACGGCCAGAATCCACGACACACTGTAATGTAATGACAAAGTCCGAAGCACTGTCTGCTCTGCCCCGTACGATGGGCAGTCGCAGCAGATTTCGGACTTTTCTGATATATACAGATGGCAAAACAGCCATCACTTAATATACAGACAGGGAAACAGCCGTCATACGGGAACAGAATCCGTGACGGACTGCAGGCATAGAACATACGATATGTGAGTGTATTTTATGGATCATACAGAAGAATTCGACACCAATCATTCCATCCATCCAGAAGAAGCCCCGGATCCGGAACAGTCTTCCCCGAAAGGTAATCCGGAAAAAAGTGATCATACCTCCCGGCTCCGGGAGATCACCGATATCCTGCGCAGAAATAAAATCTTCCGCGGTGTTACGCCGGAGAAGCTGCGCGTTGTCCTAGAAGAACTGGGACCCACCTATATCAAGCTCGGGCAGATCATGTCCCTGCATTCCGACATTCTTCCCAGAGAATACTGCACTGAGCTGATGAAGCTCAATTCGGAAGTCACCCCGATGCCTTTTTCTGATGTTATTTCTGTTATTGAGGAATCCTACGGAGAAGCATGGACGGATATTTTCAAGAGCATTGAACCGGATTCACTGGGATCTGCCTCCATTGCGCAGGTTCACCGTGCATGTCTGAAAACCGGAGAAGACGTCATCATCAAGGTGCAGCGAAGAGGCATCTATGACACCATGTCGCGGGATATCCGCCTGCTGCACAAGGCCGTGCGGCTGCTGCCCTCCATCGGAGGCCTGAAAAATGTCGTAGATCTTAGTCAGATTCTGGATGAGCTCTGGTCTGTCGCCCAGGAAGAGATGAATTTCCTGAAGGAAGCAGACAACATGGAGGAGTTTGGCCGTCTGAACAGAGATGTTGCCTTTGTAGGTGTTCCGAAGCTGTACCGGCAGTATACCACCTCGCAGGTGCTCGTCATGGAATATATTGACGGCCTGTCCATCACGGACAAAGATGCACTTGTGGAGCGGGGTTACGATCTCCATGAGATCGGTGCAAAGCTGGTAGATAACTTCATCAAGCAGGTCATCGAGGACGGATTCTTTCACGCAGACCCTCATCCCGGCAATCTGCGTATCCGTGGAGGTAAAATTATCTGGATTGACATGGGCATGATGGGACGGCTCACCAACCAGGAACGCGGCCTTCTGGAGGAGGCCGTCCGGGGCATTGCCGATCACGATGTTTCCCGGGTAGAAAACGCGGTCCTTTCTCTGGCCGATTTCCGGAAGGGAAAGCCGGACCACGAGCAGCTGTATCAGGACCTGCGTGACATCCTGCAGCGCTACGGTGATACGGATATTGCCGGAATTGACATTGCCGATTTCTTCATGGATGTCATGGATGCCATGAAGAAAAACAAGATTACCATGCCCCATGGCCTCACGATGCTTGCAAGGGGGCTGACCCATATGGAGGGTGATCTGGCGGAAATCAGCCCGGATATCAACATGGCGGAAATCGCTGCCGCCAGAATGGCCCAGTCCCGTATGCAGCATCTTGACTGGAAGGAGATACTGCAGCACGGCGGAGAGGATCTGTATAAGGCAACACGGGATGTTATAAAAATCCCGTCCCTGACCGGCAGAATCATGAAAGAATATCTGAATGGTCAGAGCCGGGTTAACCTGGAACTGAAAACCTCTAAAAATCTGGCCTGGCTGCTGCGGAAACTGGTACAGAACCTGGTCATCGGCCTGTGGGTATCGGCTCTCCTGATTTCATCCAGCATTCTGTGCCTCACCGACCTGCGCCCGAAGGTCCTGCACATGCCGCTTCTCGGATTCCTGGGCTATGCCGCAGCAGGTGCCATCGTCTGCTTTGTAGTGATCCGCCATTTCCTCACGAAGCCAAAGTAAAATCTACAAGATCAAGGCAAAAGCCACGTAACCGAAGCAAATGCCACGAATCCAACGCAAATGCCACGAATCCAACGCAAATGCCACAGGCCGCCGGTACCATTCCTGGTGCCGGCGGTCTGCGGTTTGGCCTGTGTTTATCATAAAATTTTCATTTGCGCATCTCATGAAAGTACCGGATCCGGCTGTGCAGATCTGATGCTCTGTTTTCTCCTCTCTGCCAGCTGCTTCATCTCTCTTGCATTATCACGTACCGCCTGGGTGATTTCAGCACCGCCAAGAATACGCGCAAGCTCTTCCACAGATTCCTCCGCATCAAGCTCCCGGATCCTGGAGATCGTGGATGCATTCTCTACACTCTTTGCAATCTCAAAATGATGATCTGCCATGGAAGCAATCTGCGCAAGATGGGTGATACAGATCACCTGATGGTTTCTTCCGATCTGCGCCATCTTCTCCGAAACCTTCTGTGCAGTCCTGCCACTGATACCGGTATCAATTTCATCGAAAATCAGTGTTTCTGTCGCATCCTTGTCTGCCAGCAGGGTCTTTATGGCCAGCATGATTCTGGAAAGCTCACCGCCGGATACAACATCCGCCAGAGGTCTGACCGATTCTCCGGGATTGGTTGATATCATAAAGGTGATGGCGTCCCATCCCTTCGGTCCATAGTGGTCCGTCTTCTGGAAACGAATCTCGAATTCCACTGAGAGAAAATTCAGGTCCTTCAGACCGGCACGGATTCCCTCAGAAAGCTCTGCGGCAACCGCCTGCCGCTGCTCTGTCAAAGCCTTACAATCCTTCTCCAGTGTATGTAATGCCTTGTCACGCCTCTGACAAAGCTCCATTTTCTGCTGGTCAAAATTCTCCATATTGGCCAGTTTTTTCTTCTGCTGTTCCAGATATGCAAGAATGTCCGCCGTTGTTTTGCCGTATTTGGCCTTCAGATTGTTGATCAGGTCCAGACGCTGCTCCGTCTGATAGAATTCCTCCTCCGAAAAGGTGAACTCTGACAGATAATCAGACACCTCCCGGTTAAAATCATTGAGCAGGTTGTCAATATCAGAAATGCTGGAGGACAGACCGGATAAAGCCTCGTCATATTCCGCTACCTGGGAAAGCTCCCGGACTGCCCGCCCGGTAAGGTCTCCTGCCCCTTCCTCATAGCCCGTCAGCTGGTGCACCTCATTTAAGGCTTCAGCGATCTTCCTGCTGTTCGACATGAGCCTGTAGCGCTTCTCCAGCTCCTCCTCTTCTCCGGGAACAAGTGCGGCATCCTCGATCTCCTGTATCTCGTATTTCAGAAAAGACAGCTCCCTCTCCCGCTCCTTGTCGTCGATCTCGTAGGCCTTCAGTTCCTCACAGACCGCACGGTAAGCGCTCCAGGATGTCCGGACCTTTTCGAGTGGTCCTGCAATCCGGTCCTTCCCGTAGGCGTCAAGAATTTCCAGCTGGTTTTCTGGATACAGAAGCTTCTGGTGCTCATGCTGCCCGTGAATGTCCAGCAGCAGGGAGGAAATCTTCCGGATCCTGGAAGCCGTAGTCATCTCCCCATTGAGCCGGCACACACTTCTTCCCTCTGTGATCTTCCGGCTGATAATCAGCTGACCGTCCTCCGTCTCTACATCCATCTCTTTCAGTCTGTGAAGAATAACGGGGTTCTCAATCTGGAAGGCAAGTTCCACCAGACAGGATGCCTCCCCCTTCCGGAGCATATCCCTCTGCATCTTATGTCCGAGGGCCAGATTGATGGAGCCGATCAGAATGGATTTTCCCGCGCCGGTCTCTCCTGTCAGAATATTCAGACCGGGGCCGAAGTTCACATCCGCCTCATCGATCAGCGCCAGATTCTTTACATGAAGCTCTGTCAGCATCCTCCATTTCCTCCTGCATTATGCCCATTTTCTGCGATTTATAACTATTCAATAGTAAGAACATCGGAGTCAAAAGGTAAGTATCCCGGACAATTTTATGAGCATATTTCTTTCGACCCCGACATCATAATAATGTTGTTGTATTATTTTTTATTAAAATTTATCCAGCAGCTTACGGAGCTTTTCCATCACGCGCAGCGCTTCCTCACTGCTACGGATAGCGCAGAAAATCGTGTTGTCTCCTGCGATACATCCCACAATTTCTCCCCAATCCATCTCATCAATGACGGCTGCTGCTGCCATGGCCATACCGGAAACGGTGTGTATGACCAGAATATTACCTGCGACATCGAAACTCGTCACCGCATCCTTCAGCACACGGACATACCGGCCGGCTGTGTCCATAGCCTGATTCTGCAGCAGCGCATAGCGAAGATGGCCGTTTTCGCCTGCGATCTTCGTCAGCTTCATCTCACGGATGTCTCTGGAAACGGTCGCCTGCGTCACATCGAAGCCCTTCTCCTGCAGCCTTCTGGCAAGCTCCTCCTGTGTATCGATTTCATACTCGTGGATCAGTCTCAGAATTTCTGTCTGCCTCTCAAGTTTCACCTGCTCCCTCCCATTTATCTGCCAGTCAATTCCATACTGCAAAGCTCCTGGTATCTATCTCTCATTTATCCGACAGGAAATACCAACGTGCAAAAACACCGGATCTTTTTCTTTCATCTCTCCGACAGGTATCGCTGCCGGATTCTCACAAGACATCAGATATTGCTCATTTTCCGCCGCAGCGTACCAAGAAAGCTGTCATTATGAATCTTTGTAATAAGAACATCCCTGTCTGCCCGGACGATTACCACACTGTCTCCAGTCACCATCGGAACCTTGCGGTCGCCATCAAAGTATGCCATCGCATGCTCAACTGTATTGTCCCGGCCCGGCCCAAGCTTCACAGTAATCCTGTTTTCTTCCGGCAGGATAATACTTCTGGTATTCAGGGTATGTGCGGCGATGGGCGTCATAAGAAACAGATGCGCCTCCGGTGATATCAGCGGACCGCCAACGGAAAGACTGTATCCGGTGGATCCGGTTGGAGTAGAAATGATCATGCCATCTGCGCGATAAGAATTCAGAAATGCGTCATTTACATAATTGATAATGGAAATCACATGCATGGAGCCTTCACGCCCGATCACGATATCGTTCAATGCGCGCTCCTCGCTGATCAGCTTTCCCTCGTGGTACACCTGGCCGCGCAGCATCATATGGGATTCGACCTGATATCGTCCCTCCATCAGGGCATCCATAGCGGGAAAAATGGAATTCCTGTCAATCTCCGCCAGATACCCCAGCGTGCCGAGATTAATACCGAGCAGAGGAATCTGGCGGTCCACCACATCATCTGCAGCACGGATCAGTGTTCCGTCTCCTCCGAGCACGATGATTCCATCTGTATTCTCAGGAATGTCCTCCGGATCCGTACTGCGCTGCCCCTTTCCCGGTGTCTTTCGCTCGCCCTGCACAACAGCAGAGCCGCCCCTCGACGCGATGTAATCCGCGATTGAGTTGGATATATCAAGATCCGGATCCTTGGCAATATTTGTTATGATAAAAAAATGCTTCATCGATGTCATGTAATCTGTCACTCTGTCTTCCTGTCAAGCGCACTGTGCGCATCAGCAACCGTCTTCAGAATCGTCTCTTCCGTGATCCGGCTGTCCTCACTTATTCCCGCTGCTTTTGCGCCGTCTTCCCGGGTATCATCCTGTTCACTGCTGCCCTGCTGAATACCATCCGGTTTGCCGCTGCTTTTATCATGATTGTCATGGCAGCTGCCGGCATGTCTGATCAGGTGGAGCAGATATTCGATGTTGCCCTCCGGCCCCTTGATTGGTGAGAAATCAAGCTCCACAGGCACAAGCTGAAGGCTTTCGGCAAAAGAAATCACCTTGCGGATTACCTCTGCGTGAACAGCAGGATCCCGCACTACGCCTTTTTTTCCTACCTTCTCACGTCCTGCCTCAAACTGGGGCTTGATCAGGCAGACCAGCTCACCCTCATCTTCCATCAGCGCCTTGACCGGTGGCAGGACCTTTGTGAGTGAGATAAAGGAAACATCGATGGATACGAAGGAAGGCCGCTCCTGAATGTCTTCAGGGGTCACATAGCGGATATTGGTCTTCTCCATGACCACCACTCTGGGATCCTCCCGAAGCTTCCAGTCCAGCTGACCGCGTCCCACATCTACGGAATAAACCTTTACAGCACCATTCTGCAGCATGCAGTCCGTGAACCCTCCGGTGGAGGCACCCACATCCATGCAGACTCTTCCCGCCAGATGCAGATGAAAGCTGTGCACTGCTTTATCCAGCTTCAAACCGCCGCGGCTGACAAAGGGGAATAAATCCCTGCCTTTCAGCACGATCTCTGCGGTCTCCGGAAAGGTCATGCCGGGCTTATCCTCTCTCTGTCCATCCACAAAGACCTCACCAGCCATAATCAGAACCTTAGCCTTTTCCCTTGAAGCAGCCAGTCCTTTTTCTGTTACAAGAACATCCAGGCGTTTCTTCGCCACTTTTCTTCCTCCAATTGAAATGTACATGATATCCGGCAGATATTAGCCTGCATTTCACGAGACAGGACGCAAAGTCCGGCTGCATGATGCATAACGGGTTCTGTGCAGGCAGCGAACCTCCGTACGATCTGCACTGGCACAGTAAGCCTATACTCTGCCGCATGGAAATCATCAGATGAGCTTCCGGATTCTCTGCAGCACCGATTCCGTATCGATCCCTGCCATCTTCCTCTGGGAATCCTGGCTGGCATGGTGGATATATGCATCCGGAACCGCAACAATCTCCACGTGTACCGGCTTCCCTGCATCCATGCTCTGTATGACATCGAGTACCTGTTCTCCGAAGCCGCCCTTCCTGACATTTTCCTCCATCGTCACGAAAAGATCGTGATCTGTCAGGAGCTCCTTTATAAGCGCAGTGTCCAGGGGCTTCACAAACCGCATGTTGACTACGGTCGGGTCCATCCCCTCTTTGACAAGCTGTTCAGCAGCTTCTGCCGCCTCCGGCACCATCGCTCCGACAGCCAGAAGTGCAATTTTCTTTCCCCGATGGATCACCTCAGCCCGCCCGAAGCGGATTTCCTCCCGATGCTCCTCCAGAGCAGTACAGACAGCCCCCTTCGGATAACGGATCGCGATGGGACCATGAAATGCTATGGCAAACTTCAGCATATCAGAGAGCTCCCATTTGTTTTTCGGTGCCATCACCGTCATACCCGGAAGCAGCGACAGATAGGACAGGTCAAAAACGCCCTGATGGGTTTTCCCGTCTGCACCCACAAAGCCCGCCCTGTCGATAGCGAAAACCACATGCAGGCCCTGCATGCAGACGTCATCCATCAGCTGGTCAAAGCCTCTCTGAAGAAACGAGGAATAGACTGCCAGGACAGGGGTCAGACCCCCGAGTGCAAGCCCTGCACTGAAGGTCACGGCATGTTCCTCCGCGATGCCCACATCGAAAAAGCGGTCCGGAAAACGATTGGCAAACCGCTTCAGTCCGGTTCCCTCCTTCATCGCCGCCGTTACGGCTACTACGTCCGGATTGCGCTCACCCATCTTCACCATGACCGTGGAAAAAATATCCGTCCATGATACGACCCCACGGCTCTCCGGGATGCCGGTTGCAATATCGAAGGCACCGGTTCCGTGAAATCTGGAGGGATGACGGACAGCAGGCGCATAACCATGGCCTTTTTCCGTCTTTACGTGCACAATTACCGGTCCGTTGACCAGCTTGGCCTCCTCAAAAACGCGGATCATGGCAGAAATATTGTGCCCGTCCACAGGTCCCAGATAGGTCAGCCCCATATTTTCAAAGAGCATGCCGGGGATGAACAGCTGCTTGATGCTGTTCTTCGTCTTGCGGATCCGCTCGATCATCTCATCGCCGCCGTACATTCTCTCAAGCCGCCCGGCTACCTGTTCCTTCAGCTCTGTATAGGCCTGAGAAGTGCGGATCTTTGCAAGATAATCATGCATACCTCCGACATTGCCCGAGATTGACATCTCATTATCATTGAGGACAATAATGAAGTTTGACTTCATCTGGGCCGCATTATCCAGGGCTTCATAAGCCATACCGCCGGTCAGGGCACCATCACCGATGACCGACACGACCGTATAATGCTGTCCCCGGAGGTCTCTGGCCCTGGCATAGCCAAGTGCAGCGGATATGGAATTAGAGCTGTGTCCGGCATCCCAGCAGTCACAGCTGCTCTCTTCCCGCCTTGGAAAGCCGGAAAGTCCGCCCTCCTGCCGCAGCGTAGAAAAAAGCTCCTTCCTGCCTGTCAGAATCTTGTGCGTGTAAGCCTGATGGCCGACATCCCATACGACCTTGTCCCTCGGGAAGGTCAGCACATAGTGCAGTGCAATCGTCAGCTCAATCGAGCCGAGATTGGAAGCCAGATGGCCGCCGGTCCGGCTCACAGAGGTAATCATGAACTTCCGTATCTCCTCTGCAAGCTTCGGGAGCTGGCCTGCCGGAATCTTCTTTATATCATTTGCCTGATGAATCCTCTCCAGCATTGGCCCTCCTTTCTGCACCACTGCCGGACATTGCGTCCTCTCAATTTTGTATTACATACTCTGATTCTGTCACTGTGTTACATAATCTGATTCTGCGGGTGTATTACATAATGTGATTCTGTGGCTTTCATCCTCCGGACAGATGAAATCCGCAGCCAGTACTTTTCCCACAAATACCTACTTACTTCTTGCAGCCATGCGAAGAAGCATCTCCCGCAGGAAATCCTTTTTGCCTGGCAGGGTATCCAGAAGCCGTACCGACTCCTGTGTCAGCTCCTGTACCGTCTGCGCAGCACGTCCGGTTCCCTGCAGCGTGACATAGGTCGTCTTGTCATTCTTCTGATCGGAGTCGACAGGCTTTCCCAGCTGCCCGGTTGTGCCGGTCACATCCAGAATATCATCCTGGATCTGGAAGGCCAGACCGATCCGCCTGCCGATCTCCTCCATACAGCTGATCTCATCCCTGCCGGCACCGGCCAGCACCGCGCCAATCATCAGGGGTGCCTCTATCAGTGCCGCCGTCTTATGCAGATAGATATAGTCCAGCTCGTCCTGGTCCAGCGGCTGCAGACCATTCTTGTCATTTTCCACATCGACGCTCTGCCCGCCCAGCATGCCGAATAACCCGGTCTTCCTTGCGAGAATCTGAAGGCTCTCCACAACCCGATCTGTTTCCTTTGTAAGACCAAAGGCCTGCAGTGCCGTCTCATAGGCGAAATTCAGAAGCGCATCACCGGCCAGAATGCCGACAGCCTCCCCAAAAACAGCATGCGTCGTCCTGTTTCCTCTGCGCAGATCATCATTGTCCAGCGCAGGAAGATCGTCGTGTATCAGAGAATGGGTATGGATCATCTCAATCGCAGCCATAAACGGCTCCACTGCCCTTTCATGGCCTCCAAACATCCGATAGCTCTCGAACATCAGGACCGGACGGATTCTTTTTCCCCCGATCCGGATGCTGTAGTTCATCGCCTCAGCCAGTCTTCCTGGCACCGCCTGTTCACCCGGAAGGTACTGTACGATAATCTCATTAGCCCTGTCACGCCGTTCCTTCAGCTCCTGTTCAAAATTCACTTAATTCACCCGCCTCATTGATCTGCAGCATCTTCTTCTCAACGGTATCGATCTTTTCCCTGCTGGATTTCAGCAGGTCCATGCCCTGCTTGTACAGATTGAAGGATTCCTCCAGCGGAATTTCCCGATCCTCCAGCTTTGCGATCAGCTCATCCAGCTTCTGAAAGGATTCCTCAAGCGTGAGCTCTTTATCCGTGTCAGCAGACTGGCCGGCTTTCTTTGTTCCGGTTTGTGTTTGTGTCGGTTTTCTCTCATCGGACTCCATCAGATCTCTCTCCTTCTCTTTTCTGTTGTGAGGACCTCACTGTGGATAATGCCATCCGTCACCTGCAGCATCAGATGGTCCCCGGGATTTACCTGCTCCGTCTGATATATATTTCTGCCATGCACGTCCTCAGCATAGGAATATCCCTGATTCAGCTTCCGGATCGGAGAAAGCCCGTCCAGCTGACGGATCAGAAGATCCAGCTGATGCCTGCGGTCCTCCAGAATCCGCTGCGGAGAATCTTCCATTTTGTGCAGCAGATCATTCCAACGCCTCTTCGTCTGATCCAGTATCCTCTCCTGCCGGTCGTTCAGACGGTCTTCAAGGTCATAAAGGCGCTGCTTCTTCTCGCGGATCTGATTCGCAGGACTGAGATAACGGATTCTGGACTGATCGTTGCCGAGCTTCTCCCTGGCATGGGCAATGCACCTGCTCATATCCGTCTGCAGACGTTCCCGGTCTGTATCCATCCTTTTCAGGATCTCCCGCACATCCGCAACCGCCAGCTCCGCTGCCGCAGAAGGCGTCGGTGCCCGCAGATCAGCCACAAAATCCGTGATTGTCGTGTCCGTCTCATGTCCGACCGCAGAAATGATGGGCGTCCTGCAGTCGAAGACGGCCTGGGCCACCTCTCTTTCATTGAAGGCCCAGAGGTCCTCAATCGACCCTCCGCCACGTCCTATGATGATGCAGTCCACCCCATACTTATCCAGTGTCTCGATGCCCTTTACGATACTTGGCACCGCACCGTCTCCCTGCACAAGCGCAGGGTACAGTATCAGCTGAATAAAGGGGTTCCTGCGCAGGGAAATATTGCGGATATCCTGGACCGCAGCACCGGTCGGCGCCGTCACAATACCAAGGGTACGGACATATTTCGGAATGGGCTGCTTGTACTCAGGTGCAAACATACCCATTTCCTCAAGCTCCTGCTTCAGTTTCAGAAACTGCTCGTACAGTGCCCCGGCTCCTTCCAGCTCAATACGCTTGGCATAGAGCTGATATTTTCCATCCCTTGTATACACTTCGATCGGGCCAGTGACAACGACCCGGTCCCCATCCTTCATCTGGAAAGCCAGTCCGCCCCGGCGGTCTCCAGCAAACATCACACAGGAAATCGCGGATGATGCATCTTTTAATGTAAAATAAATATGGCCGGAGCGGTGATATTTGCAATTGCTGATCTCACCCTTAACAGATAGCATGCGCAGGGCATAGTCCTGTGCAAACATATTCCGGATGTACGCATTCACCTGTCCGACCGAATATATATGCTGATTCAAATCTGTCTTCTTCTCCCGTCCCGGATCTCCCTTTCACAGGACACGGGCTCATGTCATCCCCCATGGATCCGGGTGTCTGACCGATACACCTGGTCCATTTCCTCAAAAAAGGCCGTCACACCTGCTCCTGATCCACCTTCTTCGCATCAGGCAGCTCCCGGGCAATATAGCCAAGAACACCATTTACAAAGGCACCGGATTCATCGCCACCGTAATGCTTCGCGATCTCCACCGCCTCATCAATTGCTACACCAGTGGGAACGCTCTCATCATACAGAAGCTCATACACTGCCAGCCGCAGGACACTCAGGTCAACCTTGCCCATCCTGCTTGTCTTCCAGTTCCGTGACGCCTCATTCAGCCGTTCGTCTATCTCCGGAATCCTGTCCAGTATCTTCTCAAGCTTCTCTCGGATATATTGTTCATCCTCCCGGGTGACATCCTCTGCATTGGCAAAGGTGGGATTGTTCTCTCGTTCCTCCTCCTTATCCGCGTAGGAAGCGAAGGGCATTTCTACAAGCCCCGCCCGCATCTCATCCAGATACAGCGTTACCTGTTCCTTCATCTCCTCCTTGCTATTGAACTGATTCATAAAGAGAAGGCGGAAAATCGTCTCTCGAAGCTGGGTACGTATCATTGATTTATTTCTCCCGATTCTCTGCAAACTGCCTGCAATGCCGATCCTCTGCGGCTTATCCGCTTGTGTTGCGCGGATGGCATACATCCGTTATTGATTCATCAGCCAGAGCGCAGTTTTATTCCGACAGCAGGCATCTGTTATTTATCGACCTGTACATCGGCGACACTCACATCCACATCCGCTACCTCAAATCCGGTCATGGTCTCCAGGGTGCTCTTGATCTTCTCCTGCACCTTTCTGGTTGTATCCGGAATGTTGTAGCCAAACCGCATAATGATAATGATCTGCACACGGATGATCTTCTCCTGCAGTTCTATACGCACTCCCTTGGAAAGCGCGCGCGCCCCTGCACGGGATGCCTTTGCATGCGTTATACCGCCACCCAGGCAGGCAACTCCTTCAATTTCCGTGGCTGCCAGAGCTGCAATCGTGGCAATCACCTCATCCGCAATCTGTACGGTTCCGATCGTATGGTCATCATAAATCATGTATGTATTCTGCTTTTCCTTGGATCCCTTCTGTGCCATAGCTGCCTCCTTCATACCACGACAAATCTATTCCAATTATAGCAAACACCGCTGTTTTTGTGAACTCCCTGTGCGAATTCCTCTGTATGCCCGGCTGCAAATTGGTTACTGTTCAGAGACAATGTCATTTAGTTAGTATCAGATGAGCTAGACTCCTA
>JBJEMO010000059.1:0-2566 GCA_051879715.1 Bilifractor sp. | reverse complement strand
GATTTCATCATTGGCAACATCCTGATCTTTGTACAGCTGGCTGCTGTTGTTCTGTTGATATTGGATCTTATTGAAATACTGACAAAGCTTGCTAAACCGGAATTTCATATGGCAGTCAATGTGCTGCCATGGTCCACTTATGTTGAAATCATTGGTGTGTGTGCAGGAATATTTGCTTTGATCTGCAGATTCCATATCCGAGACTATTGCGACTTGGTATTTAATCCTTTCAAACACAAATGGAATCAATGGATCATGCTTACCAGGCAGCCTGACAGCAGGAAGTTCAATGAGCTGCATTATCAGAAAATCAATGGAATTCCGGACTGCAGAAGAGCAGGTTTGCCTATTATTACAAGCAGAAAAAAGATCTGGGTGGAACCAGGAGACAATCATTCTCTCATTGTAGGAACCACAAATTCCGGAAAGACATTCAGCACGATCATGATTTTCATCATGACGGTGCTGATGGCTAATACGTCTGCCTTTATCAATGACATCAAAGGTGAGCTTACACCGATGTTTGCGCCGCTGTTTAAGAAGAAGGGATACAACGTTATTGTCCTGAATTTTGTCGATTCCAATAAATCAGAATGCTGGAATCCATTTGGCACAGTGTATCAGGAGTACCGAAAAGAACAGGCAAGAACAATTGATAATCCTGATGCATGGAAGGATAAAACACTGATGAAAGCCTATCTGGATGCCAAAAAGGATATGCTGCATCAGCTTGCGAAAACCATTTCAACATTTGAAGTGATCAAGCAGATGAACCCAAGGGACCCAAGCCGTGCATTGTCCATGAATGAAGAGGTAGAAGCTATAAAAAGGAGAATGCAGGTCATCTGGAATATTGAGGACAGAGAAGATTTCCCGCGGCCAGATTTTTCTGATGCTCATATCAAGCTTGAGGATATCTGTCGAATGCTATGTGAGGATAAGAATGCCAAAGATGAGCACTGGTGGAAACAGGCACAGTACCTGATGGATGGACTCATCTCTTTTCTGCTCGAATACGAATATCTTGATAGCAAAGGCAATATTTGCAGATTGCCGGAGGATGCCATTTCTTTTCCTAATATTCAGGCATTGCGGACAGATGGATTTACACCGGTTGATATCGATGGAACAAACCGTATTTTTCTGATCCAGTGGTGGATCAGCATAACAAAGCGGTCAGTTGACCGCTCGGCAGAGAAACTGAATCCAATCTGCTATATGGGTGCTGAGGAGCGTGGATCTGTTATGTCAACATTTGCAGATAAAATGCAGATTGGCATGATCAGTGAGAGGGTAAAGAAGATGACCTCCAGAACTACCTTTTCCTTCCATGATATTTTTGCCAGAAAGGCAGCAGTTTTCATGATTGTAAACGACGAGAAGAAGTTATTCCATCCGTTTGTTTCGATCTTTGTATCTCAGCTGTATCAGGAAATGGTGGATTTTTCCAGGACCTATCCCAAGCAGCGGCTGCCGATCCCATTTGATATTATCTGGGACGAGTTTGGCATTTCTCCAGCAGTAGGTGATATCAATTCAAAGCTTGCAGCATCGCGGTACCGCGGTGTCCGGTGGCACTTTGTTATCCAGGAATATTCTCAGCTAGATCAGACGTATGGCAAGGAAGAAGCCAGAACAATCAAAGGCAATATCATGAATACGGTTTATCTGCTTGCAGAGACCCCCTCTACGCTAAAAGAAATATCTGAGCGGGCAGGGCAGCAGAAGGTATGGAACAAGGAAAAGCAATGCTTTGATACCATCCCGGTCATTACTCCAGACCGACTTCAGCATTTGTCCATGTCTGAGGCACTGGTACTGCGGCAGCGAAAGATGCCATATCTTACGAGGTATCTTGCATTTGACAGATATGTCTTTGCAAAAGCATTAAAGAAATCGAATGATTGTCCATATTATCAGGCAGACAGACACGGTAGACCAATCTCAAAGTTGCAGAGATATACAGAATTCAGTTTGATGGCTGATTATGAAAGAATGAAGAATCCTCAGCATAGTAGTGAACGGAATTGCGAGGTTGAATTGCATCAAGTAGAAGAGAACCCATCACCAGTTGATGTTCTGCAAGATGCACCTGATCATAAAACAGAATATGATCCCGAAACTGGTGAAATGATAGAGAAAGCAATTTCTGAAGAAGTAAATGGAATGCCGAATATAAATGACAAAGATAGCCGTAAGAAATCAAAGAAGTGTTTTAAAGCAAAAGGATCTGTAAGGAATTCGCGATCATGTGATCTTCCAAATAATGAGATTGATATTGAAGAAGATCTTTGAATTGAGGTGATAAGGAAACGACTGCATGGGAATAGCAGTTTTCACTAGGATAATTAAGCATGTTGATGAATTGGGGATAAGTATGTTTTTTCCACAATTAATTGGAACAAACTGGCGACAAACTGGAGACCATTCTCATTTTTTGGCATGATATCCTGATTTCAGGAGGATAATGATATGAAAAATCATATTACTATTGGAGACGCGATCATTGAATCAGTACATATTGCAAAGGAAGGTGCACCGATTATCGAGTCATTTAGAGAGGCTT
>JBJEMO010000058.1:0-18189 GCA_051879715.1 Bilifractor sp. | reverse complement strand
CAAAGTGTGTCGGCTGCGGGGCCTGCATCCTGCACTGCCCCGCACATACCATCACGATGCAAAAAAACTGGCACGTCCGCGTCGACACATCAAAATACACTGGCTGCGTGAGTCTCTGCCACCGGTATGCCCCGCATCTTTCAGAAAATGAAGTGGCAACGAATCATTGAGAGGAGACAGCTCCGCGGATTGCCTCCTCGGCGTCGCCACAGGGTATATACGAAGTCTGCACGCTGTTCCCATTCTCAAGCTTTAGCGTTATCCCATCATTAGATGTATCGGAATCAGAGTGATAGTAATATCCGCTGTAACTTCCAGTCGAAAAATTAAAGTTTCCGTAAACACCATATTGATAAAAAAGCGCTTCGCTCCCCTTCATGCTACAGTAATACTCCGCAAACATTAGGCTGCCGTCATCTTTATTGAATGTTACCTCCAGATAATCTCCGATGTCAGCATATTTCTGAGCAGCTACTCCATCGCTTAAGGCCAGTTTGTACACTGTCTGCTGTGGATTGCCGCCCAGTTCCTGCTGCGTATATTTTAATCCATTCGAAGAAGCTAAATTTTGAATATCCTCAGTTGTCACGGTTGCAGACAGCTTTGAAAACACCATCTGCAAAACCTCTGAGTCTGCACTCTCCTCTATCGAATCTGTTTCTGATTCTGCATTCGTCGTACTCTCCGTAACAGCCAATTCCATACTATCCGTTTTAGAATTGCTAGAAGCAGTGCTTCCGCTACCTGCTCCGAAAAGCGCGATAAACAGAATCCAGACTCCTGTGACCAGAGCAATTTTAAGCGGTTTTTTCATATCTTTGTTCCGAACCGCCCATACTGTAAATGCAATCGGGAAAAATATAATCCACACAAAAACCAGACAGCACGTACCAAGGCCACGTCCTAATCGGGCAAACTTCTTTTTCCCTTTCCGTACAGATGTTGCTTTATCATCGCTTTCTTCCGCATTGCTCAGAACCTTCTGATCATCCTCTATCAGGAATTTAGTGTCACAATACTCACAGACAGCCATCTTCTGATCTGCGTCCACATCAAGTTCTGCTCCGCAATTCGGGCACTTCATTTTTATTAATTTCAAAATGAATCCTCCCCTGTCACTGCTTCAATCTTCGGCAGTTTACTTCTTAGTTCCGTCAAATGTAACCGGCATAACCGGTGCAGAAGGAATATTCGCATTTTCACCCGATGGCAACGTCATATTCGGCATACTGGCTGTCGATTGTGCATGAAACGCAACAACCGGTGTCGGAGACGGAGTTGGCGTCGGAGACGGTGTCGGCGTTGGGGATGGTGTCGGCGTCGGAGATGGTGTCGGCGTTGCAGTTGGTGCAGGTGTTGCCGTCGGCTGTGCAGGTGCTACAGGTGTCTCAGGTTCCACATATCCGCCGGTTGCTCCGCCTCCGTCGTCTGTAGAATAACTTTGATGTGACTCATGACTTTCATGACTAACATGAGAGGAGTGGTAACCTCCACCTCCTCCGCTACCCGACTGATGGCTGCTGTGACTGACATGAGAGGAGTGTCCTGCAAATACATCCCGGCTGTACATGATGCTCATCAGCATAATCATTGTCCCAATGGTTACCAGCTTATTTCTTGTTATATTTCCGTCCTCGTCTTCGAGGAAATCCGTAATCTTCTTTGCAAATTCCGGAAACTTCGGTTTCTCACTCATACCTTTTTCCTTACCCTCAAATCATTACCAGTTTACGGCTGTGCAGGTTCCATCATGCCACTGTGTTGCATGACTACCCGATTGTGTTACATATGTACAGTTTCCATTGGGAACTCCATTAACAAATGTACCACTGAGGGATGCGCCGGAATCCCCGGCATATACATAGGTTCCCTGTCCGGACATCTGGTCACCGGCCCATCCTCCTGAGTAAGAGGACCCGTCAGCCCATATATATGTGCCCTCACCTGCTTTTTTTCCATTAGCCAGGTTTCCATGATAGGAATCACCGTTGCTGTATGTAATCTCAGCGCTTCCGCTAAAGCTGTCTCCGGAATATCCACCACGGTAGGAAGATCCATCTGCGTACAGAATCTCAGCTGATACAGGCTGTTTGTCTTTATACTGGATGTTATACGATGCAATCGTTGTTTTGATCCGGTACGATCCGCTGTCAAATTGATTGTTCTGAAACGTACCCTTCAACTCGCTCCCGTCTTTGTATGTAAGCGTCCCCTTCTTCATCTGATCGCCATCCCAGGTTCCGTCGTATACAGTCCCATCATTCCAAGTGAATTTGCCCTTTACCCGTTTTGAATCCTTGAATGTACCTGTAAAACTTCCTGTCTTGGCATATGTATAAGTTCCTTTCCCGTTAAACTGTCCATCATGCCACTCTCCGCTGTAGATATTTCCATTTTTCCATGTATATGTCCCCTGTCCGGAATACTGATCATCTGCCCATTCGCCATCATATGTATCTCCATTCTCATATGTCATGACACCTTGTCCCGAACGTTTTTCATCCTTATACTGACCCTTATAGGTGCCTTTTCCTGAATATTTACCGTTCCCGTCGCCAGACAACTCGCCATCTGCCCATATACCGGTAATTGTGTCTCCGGTTGCATACGTAAAGACTCCGTTGCCCTGAAACATACCATCCTTTAAGTCACCTTCATACGTTCCGTTCGCCGTAATTACTTTATGAAACACTGCATTCTCTATCGTATTGTTAGCACGGGTGAATGCTCCAGTCGCTGACCCGGTCAGCCAGGCTGAAACCGCCAGCGCCACTGCAATTCCAGTAATCGTTTTTCTTCTTGGAGTCATTATGAAATCCACCTCCTCAGGATTTTTTCATTTTCAGGATTCTGCAATACATGAAAAATGAGATCCAGCATTCCTTTATTAATCCGACACCTGTATTGTTCTGGTTCCGTTTCATAAAGGTCTCTGTACAAAGAATAATTAACAACCGGACAAGCACCACAATACGGCTGATAAACACAGGAAGAACATGACGGAAGTGATTCAAGAATACTGGCAGAAAGCATCGTCCTGCATACCGATGATTCCATCAGACTGTTGTAATCGTCTGTCCGGACATTTCCAATCTGAAACGTTTTGTCGCCCATAGCAGCCAGCATTCTGCCCTCATCGCAAGAATACACATCGCCGTCGAAATCATAGGCAATCTGCCCCACACAGGCCCCACACGGTGACCGCAATTCCATAAAATTCTCCGCATAGCCACCAAGGATCTTATGAAGAAAGATCGATGCCATGCCTTCCCTCAGTAGATAACCTTCTCGATTTATCTTCAGGATGGCATAAAACACCCGACGATAAAATTCAACGAATTCTTCAGCTGAATATCCGATTTTTGTCCATGTCGATGCTGCGCTTCCGAGCGGTGTCAATGGCCTTACCGATACCATATGCAGCCCATTCTTCCTATACTCTTCGGCAATCGCCTCTGCGTATGGAAAGCTGAATCGCGTGGTTGTCATCAGTGCCCCGCAGGGCACGCCAGCCTGTTGCGCCCGCCGCAGATTTGCTGTAACCTTCTGATATGTCCCACCACCAGTCAGAAATGGCCGGTTTCTGTCGTGAAGCTCTTCCGGGCCATCCAAAGATGTCGACAAACCGATTCCATGTTCTCTGAAAAATAAAAGCATCTCTTCCGTCAGCAGTGTCAGATTGGTGGCTATCGAAAATCGAAGCTTTTTTCTTCCTGCATGCTCTTCTGCATAACAGATCATCCTTTTTACAAGATCAAAAGCCGTCAGTGGTTCGCCGCCCTGAAACTCTATGCTAAGTTCAGAATTCGGCGACTGCATTGCGAGAGCAAGAGCCCTTTGTGCATTCTGCCATTCCATCTGTCTAAAGTGCTCCGCATCCTGATGTGCCTGACAGTAGATGCAATCCTGATTACATGCTGAGGTCACAACAAAGATATGAAGACCCGTTCCCTGAAACAAATAATTTCTACTGTCTGCCATAGCTCCTGCCACCTGGTCCGCAAATGCTTCAGGCGAAAGTTCCGACACAAACAGTCCCTTCTCGAGTCTCTCAGTCAGCTCTTTATTTTCCCGGTATCGATCTTCAGTAAAAAGTATAAATTCCTCCCGGGTCAGCCACAGATATCTCCCGAAATCATTTGTAATAAGAACCCTCTTCCCGAAGGCACGAAAATTATAATAGTTTCTCATATCAACTCCACGGCTTTATATCCGGTTCCGCTAATTTCAACGCACTTGCAAATATTCCTCCGCACGCGTCCTTCAGCCTGCACGCAGCACACTTCGGGGAAAAACGTATTTTATAAGACGAAATACTTCTGGCACATAGGAAATGATATTGCGCTGGGACTGCACAAAGCGGAAAATTATACAGCTTCACATCAATTCCCGCACGAATCAACGTTTTGATTGCCTCCTCCGACGCCCGAAAGGCCTCCGGATATGAAAGCCACACACGGTCTCTCCGAATAAATGCATTTCCCGTCATCTCAAGACCCATAATACGCACAACCTCAACAGTCGGAAATTCATTTGCAATAAGCTCGGCGATTCTGCTAATGAAATCTGCATTGAGCCGACTCACGACTATTCTAATTTCGACAGACTGATGCGCACTCAGAAGATTTCGAATACCGACACATGTCTCTTCAAAGCTGCCCTTCGCTTGCGTAACCGCATCATGCGTCTCCGCGTCATTTCCATGCAAAGGAATACCGATCAGCGTATATGCCGGTGCCGCCTCAAGATACTTTTGCAGCACAGTTTCATATGCAAACACCCTGCCATTTGTCAGCAGAAGGTATTGCGTGCAGTTCAGGTTTTCCTTCAAGCATTGGAACAATGAAAAGATATCCGGGCCATACAGAAACGGCTCTCCGCCTGTAATTGTAATATGTTCCGCCGTCTTCGGAATGTGCCGGACTTCTTCTCTCAGAAGAGCAATATCCATTTGTTCATTGTTTCTCCGGATCTGCTCCGGAACAGGACACATTACACAGTTGGAATTACAGGCAGATGTCAGAACAATTGCATTATCTCTGCTACTCTCCGAATATAGCAGATGTATACCGCCCCGACGATCCAGATAAAGGACATCACAATCATGGCAATTTTCTATGTCTGCACCGCCGACCCGCACAGCTTCAAATTGTTCTCCTGTTGAAAGGTGCACCTTCCCATTTACCGCATTCAAAAACTCAAGGTCATTATCTACAAGATACTCTTTCGATTTTTCGGTGTTCGAAAATGAATAAATCCTGTCGCCCAGATTATAATCACGCAGTTTGCCTATCATCAGAATACTCTCCCCGTCACCATGTATATCACCGTTCCGATCGTCATAAACAGAGCAAACGGAATTTTCCTCACGATTGTAATCTGGCTCCTGCCCATTTTTGAATTCTTCCACCGGTGGATGCTGGCCGCTTCCTCTCTAGTGATTCTGGATTTCAACGTCTCATCCGATATTCCAGGAAGACCATTCACTCTTGACTGCTGAAACTGAATCGATTGCGCTCTCGACAAAACCATCCCCTTTGCCGCCTGTTCTGTCGGTATCTGCTGGTAATTGTATAAATTCGCAAAGTCCTGAATCAGCATAAACAGGACAATCAAAACATAATTACGAATTCTCGTACCGATCGCGATATACCCCGTCATGCTCGTCATTATTACGTCAAATGCAATCAGCATAACCAGAAGCACTGTATTATCAAAATACGGAAAATACCTGAGAGCCAGCGCGAAAGCCATACTTGCAGAGAAAAAAATCACAAAATTGTGCTCAGGAATCCTCGGATTCACAAATACCATATAGAGCTGTGAAAAAGCCCAAAGGTACACAAGCATGCGCAGATAACTGACAATCTGCCTGACAAGGCTCTTTCCGATTGCTTTAATTTGTGCCTGTCGAACCTGAGTGCGCATTTGTCTGACCGTATCAACCATGATATACAGAAAGGCCAGGAAGAACTGTGCAACGTAAAGCAGCATCAGAGTAAGCCTGCTTCCGTTTACCTCCCAGTACATTTCATACGGAACAGAAAATGCCAGAAAGATCATCAGCTTGCAGTCTCCGCCTGCCCAGACATGACATCCATACAAAACAAGCGCAACTGCAATAACAAGAGCGGCATTCCACGCAAAGCTTCCGAACGCGCTCCTGTCATAAAGGCCATAATAAAATGCATCTAGAATAATACTAGTCAGGCTTCCTGCCAGAATCAGTCTGTTAGAGATTTTTCCATTTTTTAGATCGGAAATCGACGCTGCCACGCCAACAGATACCAGAAGTATAACTTGTAATATTGTAATCAAACCAATCTCTTTCCCTCTGCATGAACCGCATCAATCAGATAATTCTCAAACTCCTTTGCAGTCAGTTCATCACCATAACGACTATTATGGAAAATCAACTGCCAGTTGTTCTCCAAAGAAACGACTGCTATATCAGAATAATCCGCATATGCCTCAAGCGCTTTTCTAACCGAAGCCTCTGTGTAAATTTCCCTATTCAACCACAGTGTTTTCATTTTCATCAAACCAATTCTTCAAAATCTTATCCAGTGCTTCCTGTTCATCAGTCTCATTCTTATCAGACGTTTCTTCCTCCGAAGCAGAAACTGCCGTACTCTTGAGATCCTGATCAATCAGCGTAGAGGACAAAGACCTTGCCAGAATTATTTGGCGGATTTCCTTTGTGCTATCAGACACATTGATCCGTACCATCTCTGCAAGCATTGCATTTTCAAATTCACGTTCATCAAAAGGCTCAGCTTCCGGCTTCATCTGAACATCTGCCAGATAGCTCGTCTCATCCGCATCCAGATGAATATATGCTCTGTCTGTGAAACGATAAGCCGCATTTAGCAGAGCTCTTCTGCTGTACAAGGACTTACTAAATCTAAACTTCATTTTCCCTTCCCCATTCGTAAATATATAGTCCCGAACATCAATATAATGGATTTATTATACCGCTTTGCGATGCATGCGCCAAGAGCGTAAGAAAAACGCCAAGCCGATAATAATCATTATCGACTTGGTGCCTCATCTTGGAGCTTATCATATTAAGACAAAGAATCTAAAATGGAAATCAAAAGATCCAGGTCTGTAGAAAATGGGATGCGACAGCCACTTTCATATGCATCAAGATACTGCTGACATTCCTTAATAATCTGTGATTCATGCTTATCAATAACAGACTGAACCGTCATCGCAAAGGCATTTCCCTCTATACGATAACGGATAAGATATTTTTTTGTAACAGGAAACATTTTTATGTAATGCAACCCGTGATGATTTCCGGGTCGCGTGGTGGATCGTGTCGGAAGCGCAAAATATTGATTTCGCGGTGTCCGCGCAGAAATATTAGATCGCATCGGTATCGCAAAAGATCGCTTATGTCCTTTATATTTTAAACGCACAACCAAAACGCACGGTCGTGCCGTTTTCCGAAGGACTTCTGGGTCTTGCTGAAATTTTTGCAATAGCAATCGATTGATTGTGACAACCTTCATTTTAGGGCAATCCTTTTTTAGAAAAATCGGAAGCCTGTCTAAAGACAGGCTTCCAACCATACACGTAAACGATATTCTACGCCGAAGCACCCCGTCGTTTTCGGAGGCATAACATACACGTTCATAATATTCTAGCCGTTATGATCGGCAAGCTCTTGCTCACTTATAATATAACACAGATAGAAAGATACGCCAATAGCTTTGTTGGCCGCCTGCTCTATCCCAACTGCAGGCTCATCAGCACTTCATCGATATAGGTTCCGTCTTTCAGGCGGAAGGCGCGCGGTACCCGGCCGTATTCTGAAAATCCCAGCTTCTCATAAAGTGTGATCGCCCGCGCATTATCAGCGAATACACCGAGCTCAAGCTGTTCGTATCCTACCCTGCGCGCCTCCGTGATCGCTGCTTTCATCAGCCACTGTCCGATTCCCTCGTGCCAGTACTCCTTCCGGATTGCAATGCCAAGTTCCGCCCTGTGCGCCATTTTGTACCGGGCCGATATTCTGGATACAGCCACATTTCCGGCGACCTTATGCCCGTCAAATGCAGCAATCATAAAATTGCTTTCCGACTCGGCGATTGCCTGCAGGAAATGTGCCTCTTCTTCCAGGTCCATGCTCGTCTCCTCCGGATAACGAACCAGAAAATGCGTCTCCTCAGCAGTTGCCAGGAGATACGCGCACATAGCCTCCGCGTCAACCGCTTCCGGGGAGCGGACCAGAAGAATGCGGCCGTCACGGAGGGAAAATGAAGTTGGTTGGATGATCATAAGGGGACTCCCTTCTGTTATTTGTGTCAAAAACCCGACTTGCAAATTGCTCAGAGTTATATTTTATATCCTTTCCATTTGTGCTTATTTATGTAAACCAAAAACTATATGAGATCTTGCTGACATACTGTCCGGATATATCCAAACGCAAATACTCTCCTCCATATGTCCCCTGTCCATAGCCTTTCCAAAATAGCACATGTGAATCATCCTGTTCATTGAGTTCATATCCATCCAGACCATTTGCCAAGTTGATCGCGTCCTCCAGATTCATGCCTACGGTAATTCCAAAAATATTGTAAGCACATGGAGCCTGAATCACAATATTACTGATATCTTCTCTTGTATGACCAAACGCCGCAACATATAGACAATCATCCTGATATGCCGGCTGAAACCCGCCGTCCGGACTGACGGACTGCATGTCGCCGGCTGTGTCAGCAAATGTATAGATATCAGAGTATAGATACGTTGACAGATCTGTTCCCGCCGGAATGTTCCCCTTCGTCTCCAGCGTCGGCGTCGGGCTCGGACTTGGCGTAGGCGATGGCGTCGGACTCGGAGTAGGCGTAGGTGTTGGGGTCGGCGTCGGTGTCGGATTGACGATCGCGTTCATCTCATCGATATTATTCTGCATATCGGCAATCCACTGCCTGATCGTCTTCTCATCGTAGCCGAGCTCCTTCAGCTTCTGATAGACTTTCTCAGCCTTCTTATAGTAGGCCAGAGACGCCGCCGGATCCGACGTCCGGGTGTGATCCCCACCTGCGGTGTACGTCTCTGCAAGACCGATATAGCCGTCCGACTGCTTCGGTTCAATCGCGATGGCCTTCTTGAATGTCAGCTCTGCCTCGTCAAAGTTCATTTCATTCAGATACTTCTTACCCAGCGTCAGCGCACTCTTGTACCGCTGCGCCGGCAAATGCAGGTACACCGCAAGGAGACACGCCGCGGCCGTCAGTATGATTGCCAGAACAGCCAGAGTGGGAATCGTGTGCTTGTTATTCTTTTTCATTTGCATCATCCTTCGCCAGATCTTCAATTCCAATATATATCTTAATGGCCAATGTACACAATTTGGGAAATATGTGTCTTAATGACCGATGTACACGATTTGAGAATCATCTACACCTATCAGGTCTGCAAGACTCTTTTCTGTATCTGGATCAGTATCACTGCCCAACTCCGTATCCGTAAAGTTTTTCCCGTTCCAGGTATAGCGATCGACATACCATCCGTATGCATCAGCGCGACTGACAATCAGATCGTTCTTGTATCCAGACAAACCACCATGTCGCATGCTAAATGGTTCGTCCGCAAAAACCGGCGTTCCAGTATCACAGACATAACAGTAAGCTGCCCTTGCCGTCTCATATGAGCCTGTGAAAATAATAACGTCATCCGTCCCATCCCCAGTGAAGTCGAATAAAGCGCTTGATGAATCCTGTCTCGAAGCTCTTCCA
This sequence comes from Bilifractor sp., assembly GCA_051879715.1. Lineage (GTDB taxonomy): Bacteria > Bacillota > Clostridia > Lachnospirales > Lachnospiraceae > Bilifractor. Next base: position 8,440 of record JBJEMO010000058.1, on the reverse strand, counting down.
TCTCCATCATTGATTTGTCTTTGAATTGCATCATCAAAGCACTGTTTTATTAATGCATCATAATCCACATCGGTCGCCGTCGAGGATGAATCGGAAGCGGAAGCTGTGTCCGAATCTGTAGAATTATCCGATGGGAGGTATTTCATCTGAAAGAGAGAACTGTACTTCTTATAGGGAAGAGACAGATCTGTGCCGTCACCGGTATCCTCTTCATCATTCTCCGTATTAACAATAAAATCCGTATCTGCCAGCCACCAAACGGGATAATCAAAAAGACCTATGTAGTCTTTATCCTTCAGTGCATTGGTAAGAGACTGGATATCAACATGTCCTTTGCTTTGAGAAGCATATTCTTTTGCTATCATTTCCGGCAAATCCGACGTCTCTATAAAGACATCATCCAACGTCAGCAGTTCACCTGTCTGTGCATCATAGTTAAATCCCCATTTATAGATATGGCTTTCATCCGGATCATAGGTATGCTCATCTGTGATTACAACAGAAAATACGATTCCGTCATTCCGCATGACTTCGGCCGTCATCGTCTCATCGTAAGCGCCCTCTTCATCCTGATTGTCTTCTGCGATCTTTACCAGCTGATCCGTCAGACCACTGAGTGCCTTGCCAAGAGCCGCATGATCGGAATCTGTCACTGTGATGACAGGATATGTCAGCGTGCCATACGTCCCGATGTCTTCCTCATTATTCGCATCAATACTGTACTTGACTGCTTTCGCCGGTGCCTCCGTCGGTGTCGGTGTCGCGGCCGCCGCGACGAGCATTGTCATTTCCTTCGTCACCGCCTGATTATTGTCGAGCGTCTGGATCTGCTTATACACATTGACTGCCTTCGTGTAATACGTGCCCGCGAGATCTGCGTCCGTATCCTTCACGGCATCGCCGGCCTTCGTGTAGACCTCCGCCTGATAGTAGTAGCCGTCCGTATTCTTCTGATCGAGATCGATCACCTTCTGGTACGCATCGGCCGCCTTGTCGTAGGCACCGGTAATATCAGCCGCCTGTGAATTGCCTGCATTTGCCAGAGAATCAGCTTGCGACGTATACGTCTGCCCGAGACCGATATATGCATTTTCCTGCTTGGGCTCGATGCTGACCGCCTTCCTGTACATGTTGACAGCCTCGTCGTACTTCATTTCATTCAGGTACTTGCGGCCGGTCGTAAGGCACCTTCTGTACCTCTGCTGCGGTGTCCTGATGAAAATGAACAGCGCCAGGCCAAATGCCGCCATGCCGATCGCGATCAGGCCGAGTATCCGCAGTATTTTCTCTTCATCCTTCATGAGCCTTATCCTTCCTCTTCCGCAGGCCCTGCCCGGGCTGCCGATTTCGCATTTTATTATAGCAGATTCCATCCACGGAAAAATGATTGACCTCATTTTTCCATATGATTACAATAATTTGGAAACGTTCATTTTCTGTAATTATTCAGCACCCCCTGGAAAACTGATGGAATACGGACGGAGAGCTTGCTCGCCGTCCGGTTTCAGAAGTTTTTCAAGGGGGCGGACAAGCGGCGAAGCCGCTCTGTCCGCCCACAACGAGGAACGCAAAGCGTTCCGAGTATGGGGTGCTGAATAGTTACGATTTTCTAATATGAGGAGGGAAATCATGGACGAAGATCAGAAGGACCTGGACGAGCAGACGCGCGTCTTCACCAGGGTCCATAAGGAAACAACAAAAGAAGCCGAAAAGGCAACGGACGCTCAGACAAAGCCCGCAGAGCATGCAGGGACAGCGGCGGCTTCCACAGGTAACGCCGGCGAAGGCTTATCTGCTGCAAACAACGCATCAGCTTCGAGCGCACCGAAGACAGCTGAAAAGTCAGAGGCTGCCGCAGCACCGGAGATGTCCGGACTTTCCGGAGATACTGCCGCAATGAACGAAGCCGGAATTGCCGGAGCTTCTTCCAGTGCCGCAACACCGGAGACTGCCAGGACTGCCGGAGCAGCTGTCAATCCGACCACGGGCACAAATCAGGCCACAGGCAGACCAGTCTCGGGAAATACGCAGAATGCGTCCCATCAGGCCGGCGCTTATCAGAGCAATGGCAACAGTAGAACCGGCGCTCCGAACGGCTACCAGAACAACGCATACCGCGGAAATGGTGCCCCGAACGGCTACCAGAACAACGCGTATCGCGGAAATGGTGCCCCGAACGGCGCTTATCAGAACAACGCATACCGCGGAAACGGCGCTCCAAACGGCTATCAGAACAACGCTTACCGCGGAAATGGTGCCCCGAACGGCGCTTATCAGAACAACGCATACCGCGGTAATGGCGCTCCGAACGGCTACCAGAACAACGCGTACCGCGGCAACGGTGCCCCGAACGGTGCTTATCAGAACAACGCCTATCGCGGAAATGGTGCCCCGAACGGCTACCAGAATACCGGCTATAATAATGACTATCCAAACAATGGCTATCCGAATAACGGCTACCAGCCACCGTACAACCAGTCCCCTGACGGCATGGACCACACGCCGATTTCGATGTGGGGATACTTCGGCTATGAGCTCCTGTTCGCCATTCCGATCGTCGGTTTCATTCTGACGATTGTGTTCTCATTTGGCGGCACGAAGAACATCAACCTGCGGAACTTCGCCAGATCGTATTTCTGCTATCTGATCGTTGCGCTGATCATTATCCTGATCATATTCTCAATAGCCGGAGGCATTGGACTGTCCCTCATGCACTCTGGTTATTGAGAGCACGAGACAAATCCAAGTGCAGTTCAGCCGGTGTTCATTTCAGCATTATTCGGCTTTCTGAATGACACAACCATTGCGAGAAAAAGGGAAGCGGCCCGCATTGCGGACTGCTTCCCTTTTCTTAAAAATACATCTCAGAGCATTTTGCCGATCAGGATCACCTCGAAAGCTGCGGCAGAACTGTGCCATTTTCCGCCTGCCTTACAGCTCCTCGCCATTTGTCGCGATCACATGCTGATACCAGCCGAACGACTTCTTCTTGTACCTCTTTCCCGTTCCTGTTCCGTCATCATTCAGATCAACATAAATGAAGCCGTAGCGCTTGCGGAGCTCCCCCGTCGTAAATGAAACCACATCGATGCAGCCCCACGGCGTGTAGCCAATCAGATCAACGCCATCGATCTCGACAGCTTTCTTCATTTCCCGGATGTGTGCGCGAAGGTACTCGATCCGGTAGTCATCATCGCACGTCCCGTCCGGATTCAGCTTGTCGATCACGCCAAGACCGTTCTCGACGATAAAAAGCGGCTTCTCATAGCGCTCGTACAGCGTGTTCAGCGCGTAGCGGAGACCGACCGGATCGATATTCCAGCCCCACGCGGTCGGCGTGACATACGGATTCGGAACAGAGTGCGAATTTCCGCCATTTGTCGAATTCTTCTGGCTGTTGTCCGCATCCGCCCTGACGGCGATCGACATGTAGTAGCTGAAGCCCACGTAGTCGACGCAGCCCTCCGCAAGGATCTTCTCATCGCCCGGCTCCATCTCCGGCGCCGTGCCCGTGCGCTCCCACTCCTTCACAGCATATGCGCCGTAGTGGCCTCTGCACTGGACATCCGTGAAATAGAACCTCTCGTGCATCGACTCCTGGGCGGTCAGCACATCCTCCGGCCTGCAGGAGTACGGGTAATACGGGATAAATGAGCACATGCAGCCGATCTGAAATGCGGGATTGATCTCGTGACCGCGCTTGACGACGAGCGCGGAGGCGACCATCTCGTGATGCGCGACCTGGTGCAGCAGCTTCTTCGGATTGTCACTCTCCGAGAACCTGACGCCCGAATTCGTCCAGCCGAAAATGTCATTTTCCGTATTGGCCTGGTTATTGATTTCATTAAAGGTCATCCAATACTGGACCTTGTCCTTGTAGCGCTGCATGACCGTCTCCGCGTAGTGCACAAAGAAGCCGATCAGCTTCCGGTTCGCCCAGCCGCCGTACTTCTTCGCCAGGCCGTACGGCATCTCAAAATGGCTCAGCGTGACGACAGGCTTGATCCCGTATTTCAGAAGCTCATCGAATAAATTGTCATAGAACTGAAGGCCGGCCTCGTTCGGCTGCTCCTCATCTCCCTGCGGGAAAATGCGGCTCCACGAGATCGAGGTGCGGAAGCATTTGAAGCCGAGCTCCGCAAACAGCTTAATGTCGTCCTTATAGGTATGATAAAAATCAATTCCCTCGTGGTTCGGATACTTCTCTCCCGTAATGACTCCGTCCGTGATGCGCCTCGGCACACCGACTGCACCCGCCGTCAGCACATCACTGACGCTCGGTCCCCGTCCGTCTGCGTCCCAGGCTCCCTCAAGCTGATGCGCCGCTACAGCGCCTCCCCATAAAAAATTCTTTGGAAGTGACATATGATCTCCTTTCCTTTACGCCTGCGCAGCACCGACTGTGAGAAGCCGGTCGCCCGCATGAATCTCTCCCTCTGTCTGTGCCGGAACAACGTTGTCATCGAATTCATCCGCATTCGTGACAAGCACCGGCGTGAACATCTGATATTTCTTTGCGATCTCCTTCAGATCAAATTCGATCAGAAGGTCTCCCGCGTGGACATGATCGCCGTCATGGACCTTCGGCTCAAAGTATTTTCCCTTGAGCTCAACCGTCTCAAGCCCGATGTGAATCAGCAGCTCGACGCCCGCATCGCTTGTGAGCGCGATTGCATGCCTTGTGTCAAACACATTTTCCACAGTTCCATCAAACGGCGCGTACAGCTTTCCTTCTGACGGAATGACCGCGGCGCCTTTGCCGAGGACCTCGCCCGCAAATGTCGGGTCCGGCACATCGGTAAGCTTGACAACAGTTCCTGTCAGCGGGCTCAGGATTTCTGCCGGAGCGCCGGAGGTTTTGTTCTCATTTTCCACAGGCTGCTCTGCGGAAGTTTCCTCTTTATGTTCAATGGCCGGCTGCGCTTCTTCATCCGGCTTGTCCTCAAATCCGACGATCATCACCAGGACAAATGTAAGGACCGCCGCGATCGCCATACCGATCAGGATACCTGTAAAGGATCCCGGGTAGGCGCCATTCTTGCTCTGATCAATGGCGTTGACGCATGTCAGAACACCCGGAAGTCCCGCATACTGGAAATATCTTGTCCCGAAGAGCGACGCGGCCGCATTTCCGATCGCGGCGCTGATACAGGCGCAGACGAACGGCTTCTTGAGACGAAGTGTGACGCCGTAAACTGTGGGCTCTGTGATGCCAAAGATCGCTGTGATGCCTGCAGAGAGGGATGTCTCCTTCATCTGCTTGTTTCTGGACCTTGCAAATACCGCGAAGGCAGCCGCCATCTGTGAGACAACAGCAATCGTGATACCGATCTGAATCGTATCGAAGCCGTAGGCCGCCTGGTTGGCAAGACTGACGGCCGCCATTCCCCAGTGAATACCGAAGATGACCAGAACTTCCCAGACGCCGCCGATAATGGCCGAGGCCAGAGGCGGAACGACATTGTAGAGAGCCGTATACCCTTCCGCTACAAGATTGGAGAGGCCCTGTGTGACCGGTCCTATGACAAGGATCGTTGCCGGGATCATGACCGCCGCACTGATGAACGGAACAGCAATCGCCTTGATGACATCCGGCAGGTGCTTATTGAGGAATTTCTCGAGGTATGAGAGCACAAGGACCATAAAGATTGGCGGAAGCACTGTTGATGTGTAGGTCGTGCTTGTCAGTCTGATGCCGAGAAAACGGACAATGTCACCGTTTCCGATCTGCGTCGCGATGTCCGTCCACATGCTGCCCGTGAGCGCGAGCGCGCACCACACAGCGACAAAGGTGTTGCATTTGAAATGATGAGAAGCCGTGATGGCGATCAGCACCGGCAGGAAGACGAACGGCGTCCAGGAAATGAGATTCAAGACGGAGTATGTACCCGTTTTCGCAAATGCAGGGGCGAACTGATTGATGATGATCAGCACACCCTGTATAAGGCCTCCGGCCGCCAGAATATAGACGAACGGTGCGAAGATACCCGACATGGCCGCGATGACACGGTTCAGAAAGCTCTGCTTTTCCGCCGGATCCGTCTCTGCACTCAGGTCCATCATACCTGCGAGCTCCGCATAGACATCCTTTGCGTGGGTTCCGATCACGATCTGATACTGTCCGCCCTTCTCCATAACCTGGATGACGCCGGGCATCGCCGAAATCGCCTTCGTCACGTCATCAGACGGTGACTGCTTCAGGACCAGCCTGAGCCTCGTTGCGCAGTGCGTCGCACTGACAATGTTCTGTTCGCCGATTGTACTCTTGATATCGGCCGCCAGCTTTTTGTAATCTCTTACCGCTGCCATTCGTGTACCTCCTGCATGTACCGCATATAATTTGCTTTCTTTCTCACTGGTCTCGTCTTCGATGTAATATTTACATTTTGTTTCATTCCGTTTGCAATTGTGATTATAGCAGGTTTCATCCGAAAGAAAAGCCCTTTTTCGAGATTTTCCGATTTTCGCCCATTTGCTTAACGGAGGATCTCTCCTATTGTCAGTTTTTCATTTTTATGTAATTTTTACATTTTCAGCTTGAGTATTTCATGGAATGTGGTATGATAGCTTCAGAACATCAGAAAGGCAGGTTGGCCATGCGCACAAAAAAAACAGTTTCTCTGAAAAGCATTGCGGAGGCGTGCAATGTCTCTACTGCAACCGTCTCGCGGGTGCTGAATAATGATCCGAAGGTTGCAAATGAAACCCGTGAGCGCATTATGGGCGCACTTCAGGAAAGCGGATACAAAGGACTTTCTGCTGTATCGGATCACGCAGGTCCGGCTGTGCCAAAGATCGGAGTCATCCTGCGATATATTCAGGCTGATTATCATCTGGCCATATTTCTACAGATTCAAAAATGTCTCCATGAGGCCGGTTATGAAACGATCCTTTTTCCGTTGTATCCCGAGTGTGATTCTGCAACCGCATTAAATGCAGTCTATCAATCCGATGTCTCCGGAATTATTCTTGTCGGTTGTAGCTACATAGCATTAAAGAGCAATTTGCGAGCCGGATTTCCCCATGTCTGGATTGACTGTGAGGATGCTCCCGATAAGACCCGAGGCATATGCCGTGTGGAAAGCGATCACCTGGTTTCCGGTATGCTCGCCGCGCAGGAGCTGTACCGCACAGGTTCAGTTCGACCGCTTATTATCACCCAGGAAAAACTGTCCTATCGCGGGATGGCGCGCATAGAGGGTATGCGCAGTGAATATAAGAAGCATGACATCAGTATTTCGGATGAGCAAATCATTCGTGTTCCCGTGCAGGGAGATGGTTTTACAATCGTACGGGATACCGTGCGGTACCTGATTACGAAGGGAACTTCATTTGATGGGATTTTCTGTATATCCGACTGGAGAACACTTGGAGCATATACAGCTGTGAAGCAGATGGGGCTCCGCGTTCCTGAGGATGTGCGCATCGTCAGCTTTGACGGAATTGCGCGAGCCACGCACAGTGTTGTTAATATCACTGCGGTTGCACAGAATACAGAGCTTCTTGCAAGAGACGCGTGTGAGCTGCTCCTCCACTTGATCAGAAAAGAAGGAATTCCAGTCCGGATGATCGTCGTGCCGACCAAGATCATCGCCGGAGCGACGGTGTGAGGATATAAAGAAGGTAACGATTCAGCACCCTCTGACTGTTCAGCACCCCAGACTCGGAACGCTTCGCGTTCCTCGTTGTGGGCGGACAGAGCGGTTTCACCGCTTGTCCGCCCCTCAGAGAATTGAGAAAGATTCCGGGCGAGCAAGCTCTCCCTTCATCTTTCCAATTCTCTGAGGGGTGCTGAATAAATACAAAAAAGGACCTGACTCTTGTCAGGGCCTTTCCATACCACTCGTTTAAGACAACATAAAAAAAGGACCTGACTCTTGTCAGGGCCTTTCCATACCACTCGTTTAAGACAACATAAAAAAAGGACCTGACTCATGTCAGATCCTTCGAGGCGACACCCAGAATCGAACTGGGGATGAGGGTTTTGCAGACCCGTGCCTTACCGCTTGGCCATGTCGCCATATAATGACCCCTAGCAGATTCGGACTGCTGTTACCGCCGTGAAAGGGCGATGTCTTAACCGCTTGACCAAGGGGCCGTAGTAAGATGCGACTCTCAGATCGCGCAACATGCACCGAATCGTTCGTGTCATGTCCAGCTCCCCGAGTAGGGCTCGAACCTACAACAACTCGGTTAACAGCCGAGTGCTCTACCATTGAGCTATCGAGGAATAGAAGGTAACGTACCTTCAAAACCGCATATACGATTCTTGTAAAGCACGAAGTGCTTTGCTTATTGTAAAGTACGAAGTACTTTGCTTCTTGAGGCTTCGCTTAAGAGCGGCTCACATTCGCGGCTGACGCCGCTCATGTCATTTGCTTCGCAAATGTTGTCCGAATCGTCTCATGCGTGCCCGTGCAAGCACGGCACGCTGATCCGC
>JBJEMO010000057.1:0-18262 GCA_051879715.1 Bilifractor sp. | reverse complement strand
TTGCCTTCGAAAACACATCCAGTCTCTTACGCGCGCTTCGCGCGCGACGAGCCTGTGTTATTATTGAGCTTTCCTTTTTACTGCATAAGCTGCGGATTGCTCCGCTGCTTCGCAGCTCCCGCAATCCTACAGGTATTCGCATTCCGCTCTACCGAGCTTCATGCTCATACCTGTTGCCTTCGAAAACACATCCAGTCTCTTACGCGCGCTTCGCGCGCGACGAGCCTGGATGTGTTTTCGAAGAGCTTATGCAGTAAAAAGGGAGGTCTCGTTCTGAGACCTCCCTGCATGTTCGAAATGGATTACTTAACCAGTGCTTTGACCTTCGCAGCCTTACCGGAACGATTTCTGAGGTAATTCAGCTTTGCACGTCTTACCTTACCCTGACGGATAACCTCAACCTTCTCAACAAGCGGAGAATGCAGCGGCCATGTCTTCTCTACACCGATACCATTGGAGGTCTTTCTTACTGTGAATGTAGCGCGGTTGCTTCCGCCCTGCTTCTTCAGAACAACACCTTCAAAAACCTGAATTCTCTCACGGTTTCCCTCTTTGATCTTTCCGTATACTCTTACGGTATCACCAACACGGAACTCCGGAACTTCCTTCTTCAGCTGTGCCTCTTCGATTTTCTGAATAATCTCGTTCATTTCTATCTCTCCTTAAATATATGCAAAATGGATGTTCTTACCACCGATAAACGTGACAGCGGACCATCATCCGGAGCCTTCTTTCTGCTCACAGACTAATGTAGTATACACTATGCTTATCTGAAATGCAAGATTTTTTCACGAATATTCAAAGCAGTTTTCTGAAGCATACTCTCTTCACAAAGGGAATCGTCTGCGATTTGGGCAATGACTTTGAACCCTCTTCCCGAAAGGAAAGCCTCGGCCTCCTCCATCTCCCGGGCATTGCCCACCAGAACTGCAGGTGCATTCTCACCATAAAGTCCCCGAAACCGCTCGGCTAAAGGCAATGCCGGATCATATTTTGAGGCTCCTTCCTCTGCACACTGTCCATCCTGATTCTGTGCATCCTGCGAACAGCTCCCGGGCATAACCAGCAGCAGCAGGTTCCATGATTTCATCCGGAACCTGGTCTTCTGCAGCTTCCTCCTGTTGTAATCCATATAGCTTCCGTATCGGGAGAGGTGCTCTGTCAGAAGGCGGCCATGCTCCGCTGCTTCGGGGCCGCCATAGGTAATGCAAATGACCTGGTAGCTGTTCCTGAGCAGGTCCGGCCTTCGTTCTCTGGTACGCTGCAGGGACTCCTCATGACGCCAGGCTTCAATCTTCTTATGATCTCCGGAAAGAAGCACCGGCGGAACGGGCCTTTCATGCCACACCTCCGGCCTGGTATACTGCGGATATTCCAGAAGATTATCCTGCAGAGATTCAAATTGCGAGGACTCCTCGTTGGAGAGAACGCCTGGAACGAAGCGGGAAACCGCATCAATCAGGACGCAGGCACCCAGCTCTCCGCCGGTCAGCACATAATCTCCGATCGAGATATAATCCGTCACCGTTTCCTGCAGCACCCTCTCATCAATGCCTTCATAATGTCCGCACAGGATGATCAGATCTTCCTCTGTCGCCAGCGACTCTACCATAGTCTGGTCCAGCACCTTTGCCTGAGGTGTCATATATACCACCCGCGGCTTTTTGCCGATTTTTTCCTCTACAGACCTGACTGCACGGAAAACCGGTTCCGGCTCCATCACCATACCTGCGCCGCCCCCATAGGGATAATCGTCCACCCGCATGGTTTTTCTCGTGGAAAAATCACGGATGTTCACGGTCTCTACGGAAATGCTGCCATTCTTCATGGCACGCCCGGTAATACTGGTGCCGACAACATTCTGTATCATTTCCGGAAACAATGTCAGTACATAAAAGTTCAAAATCCTTACCTCAAAAATACTGCCGTCTCATCCTGTCTCTTCATCGCCAGAAGCGAAAGATGGAAGCCACCTGCGTCGGAACAGAGGATGAAGAGGAGGAAACAGATCCTCCCTGCAGCTGCTTCAGATAATTTTCGATCTGCTGCATAAAAGCCGGGTCCTGCATCAGTTTTGCCACCTCGATGAACACGATAAGATAAATGACAAACAGCACAATGCTGATGGCAAGGGCAGCTGTTGCCATTCCTTTGCCCTTATACTGACCGGGATATTTCTTCATCTGCTGCAGAGCCATCACCGCAAAAATGATGCCCAGAACAGACGGAATACAATAGAGGCTGTTCAGGAAAATAGAGAGAACCGCCATTGTGATGGCTGCAACCGCAAAATTGCTGGTCCTTGGCGGATATCCCTGCCCGCCGGACGAAGCATTTCCAAAAGGACTGTTCCAGTTGTAATACGGACCTCCATCATTATCACGGTTATATCCCCGGTTATACCCATGATCATATCCCTGGTTAAAGGAGCCGCCCTGAGATGCAGATCCATTCTGTCCGGCATTCTGACTGTTCCAGGTGTTTCCGCTGCTCCAGTCGTTTCCACGGCCGGTATTGTTTCCGCTGCGTTCCTGATTTCCTGCTGAGCTCTCCGCATCCAGATCCGCAAGCGGATGCCACTTGCCCTGGAACCAGTAACCCGTTGGCTGTTCAGCAGAATCCGTATGCTCCTGTCCCTGGTTCTGTGCAACATTTCCTGCCCGGTCAGAGCCACCCGTCTCACTGTGGTTTCCATGGCCAGTCCCAGCTGCAGAGCGTGCTTTCTCCTTCTCCCGGTCCGCTTCCTCGGGGTCCCAGGGAATATCAAACTTCTCCTTGGAATGTTCTGCATCATCGAACACAGAGGGTGTCGACTGCTGAGCCTCCTTGTGCTCAGTATGCTCTGTATCAGCATAAACAGAGCTGCTGTGCTGTTTCCCTGAAGGATCAGATTCTCCGGACGCCGGCTGTACCGGCTGTATATGCTGCTGATCCTGGAGAACATCCCAGGGCATCCTTTCCGGCTTGTCATCCTTCCCGCCTGCATCTCCAGTATCAGACGATTCTGCAGACTGACCCTTGTCTGATACACCTGGTCTATCTATATCTGGTTTATCCATGCCTGATTGATCCTTCCCCGGTTTATCTGACCCGCCGTTGTTCACGGACGGGTCCTGATAATCCTCCGCAGGCCAGCCGCAATTGCTGCATGCCTTTGCATCATCCGGCATGTCTGCCCCGCAATGTACACATTTCTTCAATTCGTATATACCTCTCTGTTCTTAGCATCCCGTCTATCCGAAAATCATGACGCATTGCAGATCTTCCGATACATCCTGCCTGGTGTCACTTTCCGATCAGACCGGGAAGCAGGTGCACAATCATCTCTCCCTCCTCCACATTAACCTTCATGATACACGGTTTAATGGCCGGAATCAACACCTCTCCATATGCATCAGTCTGAACGGCGTAGACATCATTGGCTCCCGTCTCAATCACATCCTGCAATGTTCCCAGGACCTCACCGTCCTCTGTCCTGACCGTCATGCCGATTACGTCCGCTGTATAGTACTCATTTTCGCCCAGAGGCACGCCCTGCTCCCGCGGAATCAGTACGTCCCAGGAACGGTAACCTGCTGCTTCATCCATAGATGAAATCCCGTCCAGCTTCAGAATGACCATGTTTTTGAAAAACTTCACGTCAAGAATTTCATGGTTCTCCGATCGCCGTCCATCCGACAGAATCACCTCCTGCAGATCCAGAAAGCGCTGCGGATCATCTGTGGTCGGATAAATCTTTAATTCTCCACGCACGCCGTGGGTTGTAGTTACCGCACCGATTTTGAGAAATTTCTCCATGCACATCTCTCCTGTAAAATTATGTATCAAAAATTTCGATACATTCTGTATAACCATGTACCGCTTCGCTGCCCTGCCAGGTCCTGCAGCCCGGCAGCAGCTCAGTTCAAGCCTGACAATGGCTCCAGTTCGCAGTATAAGGTAAAAAGAATTCGCTTATACAGCAAAAGAGCCGCCGTGTAAAGCGCACCTGGTTTATAAAAGATGCCCCTTAAACGACTGCTCTTTATTCACTGCAAGCTGCTCATGCGATTCACTCGATGATCTCAACTGTCACTTTCTTATCGATCCGGGTAGAGGCGGTCTTCACAACGGAACGTATTGCCTTGGCAATCCTCCCCTGTCGTCCGATGACCTTACCCATGTCCGCCGGCGCAACCTTGAGTTCAATTCGAAGGTCATTACCATCTTCGGTCTGCGTGACAACCACTTCATCGGGATTATCCACAAGAGCTTTGGCAATTACCTCAACAAGCTCTTTCACAAAATCCACCTCCGGTATGCCCTTGATTACTTCTGAATGCCAGCAAGCTTAAAGATCTTCTCTACAACAGCTGTGGGCTGTGCTCCGTTCTTGAGCCATTTCTGTGCAGCTTCCTCATCAACCTTGTATACACTCGGATCCTTGGTCGGATCATAGGTGCCGATCTCAGCGATGAATCTGCCATCTCTGGGGGACTTTGCATCTGCTACAACGATTCTGTAGAAAGGTGCCTTCTTCTGTCCCATTCTCTTTAAACGAATTTTAACTGCCATTGCTCATTTCCTCCATGAAATAAAATTAATTAATTGATTTCTGTAAAACGGAAGGCACTGCATTGCGTCCCGATTACGGATATTACATCTATGAGAACAACTCTCCACCTGAACCACATGGATCATAGAATCCCTGCTCAGAATGGAAAATTGAAGCCTCCCTTGCCAAACATCCCGCGCCTGCCGCGCTGCTTCATCATACCGGGCATCTGCTTGAGCATCTTCCGCGTCTGATCAAACTGCTTGATGAAACGGTTGACCTCGGAGATGTCCACCCCGGCCCCCGCCGCAATCCTGCGCTTGCGGGACAGGTTCATCAGATCCGGATTTGCGCGCTCCTTCGGTGTCATGGAATGTATGATGGCTTCTTTTCTCGCAAGGTCTTTCTCATCGACCATGCCCTCAACATCCTTCATCCTGCTGCCGGTCATTCCCGGCATCATAGACAGGACACTGCTGATACCACCCATATTCTTCATCTGCTCCATACTGGTCAGATAGTCATCATAGGTGAACTGTGCCTTGCGGACACGCTGTTCCATCTCCCGGGCCTTTTCCTCATCGACATTGGCCTGCGCCTTCTCGATCAGACTGAGTACATCACCCATGCCCAGAATCCTGGAGGCCATGCGGTCCGGATAAAACTGCTGGAGGTCCTCCATCTTCTCACCCATGCCGACGTACAGGATCGGTTTTCCGCAGATGGAGCGGATCGATAATGCAGCACCTCCTCTGGTATCACCATCAAGCTTTGTGAGGATGACGCCGTCGATGCCTACCTTGTCTTCAAAGGTTCTGGCGACATTCACCGCCTCCTGTCCAGTCATGGCATCTACAACCAGGATCGAACAGTCTACGGTAACAGCCTCGCGGATTGCCACCAGCTCCTCCATCATGGATTCGTCAATCTGAAGACGTCCGGCTGTATCGAGGATAACGACATTATAGCCCTTGCTGCCGGCATGCGCATATGCAGCCTTGGCGATATCCACAGGATTCGCCTTATTGCCCATGGCAAATACATCCACACCGACTTTTCCGCCATTTGTCTGCAGCTGTTCTATAGCGCCCGGACGGTATACGTCGCAGGCGGTAAGAAGTGGCTTACGTCCCTTCTTCTTCAGAACGCCGGCCAGCTTTGCGGCTGTGGTTGTCTTTCCTGATCCCTGCAGACCGATCATCATGATCACAGTGATCTGAGAAGCAGGCCTGAGCGGAATCTCAGTCGTCTCCGATCCCATCAGATTGATCAGTTCGTCATTGACGATTTTGACCACCATCTGACCCGGATTGAGGCCGTTCATCACATCCTGCCCAATTGCTCTTTCCTCCACGGTCTTCGTAAACTTCCGGACAACCTTGAAGTTTACATCCGCTTCAAGCAGAGCCATCTTGACTTCCTTCAGCGCGGCCCGGACATCATCCTCCGTCAGCTTTCCCTTGCCCCGGAGATTACGAAATACATTCTGAAGTTTGTCGGTTAAGCTTTCAAATGCCATGCTTCACAATTCCTCACTTGTAAATGTATCTTCCTGCCTCTCACAATTCCTGCAGGATCGATGACGATATCTCCCGGATCTGCTCCATGCGCTGCTGCATCTCATCTGCATCAATGGTATCCTCCGGCCTCCCGGATGCCGTCAGCTTCTGTATCTCTCTGACATTGTCCCGAATCTTCAGGAACTTCTCCACCAGATGCAGCCGCTTCTCATAATCCTCCAGAATCCGGTCGCAGCGTTTCATCAGGTCGTGTACACCCTGACGGCTGATTCCCTCGTCCCGGGCCACCTCGGCAGGAGAATAATCATCAAAATTGATCTCTGTGTATATTCTCCTCTGATGCTCCGTCAGAAGCTCGCCATAGAAATCGTACAGATAGGATTTTTCAACAAACTCTTCCATCAGCCCTTTACACCGGTCTTCTGCCGCGTTAAAAAAACGGGCACGTTTTGAACGTACCCGCTAATACTACATGATTCGCGCAGCTATGTCAAGTGTTTTCCCTTGACAAATATAAAATGTGTTTTCATCTGGTAAAATAAAATCCGGATTACACTTCACGGTCCTCGAGGCGGATGTATCTTCTGTGATGACCCACATATTTATATGCAGGACGGATGATCTTTCCGCCATTAACCATCTCCTCAATCCGGTGTGCAGACCATCCGGAGATACGTGCAATTGCGAAAAGCGGCGTGAACAGCTCCCTCGGGAAATCCAGCATCGAATATACAAAACCGCTGTAGAAATCCACATTTGCGCAGATCGGCTTTACCAGACGGCGCTTGCGGATCATACACTCCTTGCCGATCCGTTCAACGTTTTCATAGAGACGGAATTCATCCTCCATGTTCTTCTCAATAGAGAGCTTCTTGGCATATTCCTTCAGAATGACACATCGGGGATCCGAAAGCGTATAGACCGCATGTCCCATTCCGTAGATAAGGCCTGCATGATCAAAGGCCTCGCGGTCCAGAATCCTGTCCAGATAGGAACGGATCTCATCCTCATTGTCCCAGTTGTGCACGTTCTCCTTGATATCCTCGAACATCTGCAGCACCTTCAGGTTCGCGCCGCCGTGCTTGGGTCCCTTCAGAGAACCAAGAGACGCCGCAACCGCGGAATAGCTGTCTGTTCCTGTAGAGGAAACCACATGGGTCGTAAAGGTGGAATTGTTGCCGCCGCCGTGCTCTGCATGGAGAATCAGCGCAGTATCCAGTACCTTTGCCTCCAGCTGGGTGTACTGTCCATCCGGATGGAGCATCTGCAGCAGATTCTCTGCCAGGGAAAGCTCCGGCTTCGGATTCCGGATGATCAGGTTCTGCCCCATATGATAATGCCTGTGGGTATGATAGCTGTAAACTGCGAGCAGCGGCATCTTTGCAATCATGGACAACGCCTGACGCAGAATATTGGGAATGGAAATGTCATCCGCGTGAGGATCATAGGAATAAAGGGTCAGAATACATTTCTGCAGAGAGTTCATCATATTGTAGCTGGGTGCCTTCATGATGACATCCCTTGTAAATTCCTTGGGAAGCTCCCGATAGCTGCTCAGGATCTCGATAAAATCCTTCAGCTGCTTCTCTGTCGGAAGTGATCCGAACAGAAGGAGGTAGGTGATTTCCTCAAAACCGAACCGCCGGTTTCGCATGCCGCCAACGAGATCGTCTACACTATAGCCCTGATAATAGAGGCGGCCTTCGGAAGGAACACTCTCTCCCTCATCATTGAGCGCCGTACCCATAACATCGGAGATCTCTGTAAGTCCTGTCAGGACACCCTTTCCGGTATTATCACGAAGACCTCTCTTGACATCATATTCCTGATACAGACTCAGATCGATCTTTCCTGACCTGCGGCTGAACTCAACCAGTTCTTTTATCTTCGCATCCTGCTCTGTTGCTGTAAGGCTCATGAACAACTCTCCTTCCTGGTCGGCACTGGACAAATTCCGAAGCCTCCCGGCAAATTGTAAAAAAGCGATTAACCCATGGCACCTCTGCCAGAATTAATCGCTTCATAAAGCCGGAAGTCGGATTCGAACCGATGACCCCTTCATTACGAGTGAAGTGCTCTACCTGCTGAGCTATTCCGGCACGTGCACGCTGAAGTGGCACAACCACTATTATACATAAATTTACACAAAATTCAACTGCGAATTTCTGTATCTTTTCAGTGTGCATCAGTATGCGCTGCTGATTTTACTGTTCTGAGGCCTGCCGGAAGGACACTTCTCATTTGTCTGTTTCCGTTCGCAAACGGACAGTAAGCTGGTTTTATGCTTAGGTTTTGTTGCTGCGAAACTCGTCGGGCAAAAACCGCCCTCCTCAAACATTCTCGCAATCAACGTTATTGGCGATTTCGCATAAAACCAGCTAACTGTCCGTAATGCTCGCTCCAAAGGACTGCATGAGAAGCGCCCTTCCGGCAGACCATCGAACTTTAATCAACAGATCTGTCGAAAATCAACACCGGATTCAGAATGTTGCAACGCCTATACTCCTCATCATTTATTGAGAAGTACCAGATTTTACTCCAGCTCAAACGCACCTGTATAGAGCTGGTAATACACACCCTTCTGCTCAATCAGCTGGTCATGGGTACCGCGTTCGATGATATGGCCGTGGTCCAGAACCATGATCGCATCACTGTTCCTTACAGTGGAAAGCCTGTGGGCAATGACGAAGACGGTCCTGCCCTTCATCAGATTGTCCATACCCTGCTGTACCAGAGCCTCGGTACGCGTATCGATCGAGGAGGTAGCCTCATCCAGAATCATGACCGGCGGATCTGCGACCGCTGCCCTTGCGATGGAAATCAGCTGACGCTGTCCCTGAGAGAGCTGGGCGCCGTTGGCGGTCAGCATCGTGTCGTATCCGTCCGGAAGCCTTGTGATAAAGTCATCCGCATTGGCAAGCTTCGCTGCTGCAATGCACTCTTCATCCGTCGCATCCAGGCGTCCGTAACGGATATTGTCCATCACCGTTCCCGTAAACAGATTCACATCCTGCAGGACGATGCCCAGAGAACGGCGCAGGTCCGGCTTGCGGATCTTATTGATATTGATTCCGTCATAGCGGATTTTTCCATCCGGAATGTCATAGAAACGGTTCAGCAGATTTGTGATGGTTGTCTTTCCTGCTCCGGTTGCACCAACGAATGCGATTTTCTGACCCGGCTTTGCATAGACGGACACATCGTACAGCACCTGCTTCTCCGGCGTGTAGCCGAAGTCCACATGTTCCAGCTGAATATCGCCCTTCAGCGGCACATAGGTCGTGGTGCCATCCGCCTTGTGGAAGTGCTTCCATGCCCAGAGATCTGTCTTCTCCTCCGTCTCAACGAGCTCTCCGTTTTCATTCTTTTTGCCGTTGACAAGGGATACATATCCGCCATCCTGCTCCGGCTCCTGATCAATGAGTGCAAAGACACGCTCCGCTCCCGCAATACCCATGGCAATCAGGGACGCCTGCATGGAGATCTGCCCAATCGTCTGGGACAGCTGACGGGCCATGCCCAGATAGGAAATGATGATTCCGGCAGTCATCAGACCGAAGCCAGACAGCCCGACATTCCTGGCCCCCATATATACCATCACCGCGCCAACAAAAGCGATGCATACATACATCAGATTACCCATGTTTGACAGAATCGGCATCAGGACATTGCCCGCCTTATTTGCCTCGTTGCTGTCATTAAAAAGCTGTTCATTAATCTTATGGAAGTCCTTTTTGCTCTGCTCCTCGTGACAGAACACCTTGATGACCTTGGTGCCCTCCATCATTTCCTCCACAAATCCCTCTTCCTTCGCAAGGGAAATCTGCTGCCGCAGCATGTATTTTGAGGAGGCACCGGCATATTTTTTTGCCACCTGAAGCATAAAAACAATGGCAAGGGCAACCAGAATGGAAAGCCAGAAGCTGTAATACAGCATCATAAAGACAATCGCAATAATCGTCAGCGAGGATTGCAGTACCATGGGCATACTCTGTCCGATCATCTGGCGGATTGCATCCGTGTCATTGGTATAGGTACTCATGATATCGCCATGCGCATGGGTATCAAAGTAACGGATCGGAAGGGACTGCATTCTGTCAAACATATCATTGCGGAAGTGCATAAGCGTTCCCTGGGTCACCGTCGCCATCAGCTTCGTATAGATCAGGGTCGCAAGAACGCCTGAACCGTAGATGCAGGCCATGATGACAACTGTTTTCACCAGCTGTGTCCATACAGATGAAAGCCCTGTCTTTATTCCGGGAGTGATGACATTGTCAATCAGTCTCTGAAGAAAAAAGTTGGCCCCGGTGGAGGAGACACCCGCAATGACAATACAGATCATGACAATAATGACTCTCGCCTTGTAATGAGAAAAAATATAGCGGAACAGACGTCCTGCCGTTCCTTTCTTTACCGGTGCATTTGCCTTTTTTGCTTTTTCCTGCATATCAGTTCTCCTCCTTTCCAATAGTCTGTGAATCAAATATCTCCTTATATATACCGTTTGCGGCGATCAGCTGTTCATGATTGCCCTGCTCTACGATTTTTCCTCCATCGAGGACGATGATGTTGTCGCAGTCCTGTACAGAAGAAATACGCTGGGCAATGATGATCCGGGTCGTGTCAGGGATTTCTTCCCGGAAGGCCTTCCTGATCAATGCATCCGTCTTTGTATCTACAGCTGAAGTGGAATCATCCAGAATCAGGATCTTCGGCTTCTTCAGCAGCGCCCGGGCAATACACAGCCTCTGCTTCTGTCCGCCGGACACGTTGCTGCCGCCCTGCTCAATATAGGTATCGTACTTCTGCGGGAACTGCCGGATGAATTCATCCGCCTGTGCGAGCTGACAGGCATGCTCAATCTGCGCATCCGTCGCGTTCCTGTCTCCCCAGCGCATATTATCCTTGATGGTGCCGGAGAAAAGGACGTTCTTCTGCAGAACAACCGCAACCTGATTGCGAAGGGTGTCCAAATCATATTTTCGCACATCCGTGCCACCGACACGGACAACACCTTCTGTTACATCATACAGTCTTGATATCAGCTGAATCAGCGTAGTCTTGGAGGATCCCGTTCCTCCTATAATACCAAGAGAAGAGCCGGAGGGAATGTCCAGATTCACATTGGAGAGGGCAAACCGCTTGCTTCTCTCTGAATATTTGAAGGATACATGATCAAATTCCACGGATCCGTCCCGGATCTCTTTTATGCCATCCTCAGGGGAGGTCAGTGTGCTTTGATACGTCAGGACCTCAGCGATACGGTTTGCAGATTCCTGTGCCATGATAATCAGAACGAATACCATAGACAGCATCATAAGTGCAATCAGCATCTGAATGCCATAGGTGATCAGTGAGGAGAGCTGTCCGGTGCTAAGCGCGGAACTCTTTGTACTGATGATGATTCTGGCTCCCAGAAAGCTGATCAGGACCATTGTAATACTGATACTCAAAAACATGGACGGGCCGTTCCAGGCGAGGATCTTCTCCGCAAGGGTGAAATCCTTACATACCTCGCCTGAGCGCTCGTGGAAGCGCTCTTTCTCATAGTCCTCCCGGACAAAGGATTTCACAACGCGGATTCCGCCGACATCCTCCTGCACGGAGTTGTTCAGCGCATCATATTTCTTGAAAATCCTGACAAAAACAGGGTGAATGTAGGCTGCGATGCCAAACAGCACCAGCGCCAGGAACGGAAGCACAATCAGAAAGATCACAGCCATCCTTGCATTGATCGTAAAGGACATCACGATCGAGAAGATGATCATCAGCGGCGTACGCACAGCCGTACGGATGATCATCTGATATGCATTCTGCACGTTTGTCACATCCGTTGTCATACGGGTCACAAGGGACGAGGTGGAAAATTTATCCACATCGGCAAAGGAAAAGGACTGAATATTGCCATACATGTCCTCCCGGAGGTTCCTTGCAAAACCGGAGGAACCCTTCGCCGCTTCAATAGCGGCTCTCCGCCCGCAATACAGCGATGACATGGCCAGAACAACCAGGACAATGCCATCCTGAAAAACAGGCGTCAATGTTGCGTCCTTCATATGATCAATCAAAGATGCCATCACCAGCGGAATGATACATTCCAGAATAACCTCGAATGTAACAAACAGCGCTGACAGCAGTGAGGGTTTTTTATACTCCCTCAGACTTTTCAGCAAGGTCTTTACCACTTTTCATCATCCTCTCTTTCTGAAGAACAAACCAATGCGTCGAATCCCAGACAATTCTGTCGTAAATTTATATGTCGGCGTTTTTTCTTTTCTGAATCTTTTATCCTTAATCTTTTTCCTTTATCTTTCTTCCTTATCCGCTCCGCAGAATTCATTCCAGTCCTGAATGTTCTGATACATCTTCTGCAGGGATCGTTCCACACTCTGAATCTCTTCCTCTGTCATGCCATGGAAGAGCTGGGCATCTACCTCCAGATGCTGCTGCAGTATATGCTCTCTGTGCCTGCACGCCTTATCCGTAAAGGATACAATCTTATTCCGATGGTCCTTCGGATCTACAGAGACATGGACAAACCCATTCCTATGCATCCTGGACACAAGGCCAACGACTGTCGGATGGGACACCTCCAGCATGCGTTCGAGCTCCCGCTGGGAAATGCTCCCGCCGTGGTGCCCGATTACACGGAGCGCCTGAGCCTGGGAAAAAGTAATCCCCCATTCCTTCATGCTCTCGTCTGCCTTCGCCTTCAGACGCAGATTGATCTTCATCAGAAGAGGCGGAATGCACGATTCCTTCGTATGTTCTCCGGCATCTGCATACGCATTCCTTTGTTCTTCCACTGCCGCCCGGTCATTTTCTTTATTTTCCGGTATAGCCTGACCCGGAAGAATCTGATCTGACGTCTCCCGTTCTGTTTCCAAAATCATCTTATCCTTTCATAGAAACTATTCTATTAGAAAAATGTAGCGTGCTACATAATATCTGTAGCACGCTACATTTTAATGATCGAAGGACAATTTGTAAAGGCTTATTTTTGCATATGAGTTGCCATAATTTGCAGATTATATCCCATATCCAATACATAAGTCCTATATTACAATATGATCTGCTCAGTTATTGCAGAGCAGCCGTGAACCGCTCTATAAATGGGAGCTGCCCTGGCCGCAAACGCAATCAGGCTTTTACCTTTACGCCCTTGCTGTCACGCTTCATGAGCCGGATCTTATTCAGGGAAATCTTCTGATCTCTGTACTCCACATCAAATTCGTGGCGGCTGGTCACGAGATAACCCTGTTCTACCGCATCACCATCACCAAGCTTCATGGCACGCACACCCACCGCGGTTTTCTTCTTCTCCGGGATCTCGGAGAGAGAAATTCTTAGGAAATACCCATCCCGGCTCTGCAATACAAGGAAATCACCGGCATCTGCATATCCGATGAAGACGACCGCATCCTCATCAGAAAGCTTTGTCGCTGCGATGGAACGCCTTGAGACATCGAATTCCTTTCCATCTGCCACCTTCGCCATACCATACTTTGTGACAAAAATCAGTCTGTGGCTGATGACCTCTGTCAAGGGTGCCGCAAAAACCACCTGCTCATTCTCTGATGAATAGTTGCAGAGGTTATCAATGGGCGTCCCTTTGTCGCGGAACTTCGTGAAGGGAAGGTCATGGACCTTGATCGTATGCATGACGCCCAGATCTGTAAAGATGCAGATCCTGTCTGTATTCATGCAACGGAACAGCCAGCGGCTCTCCGCATCCGCCGCATCCTTGTTGCGCTCATAGACCGGTACGTCAATCGTCCTGGCATAACCGAACCGGTCCATCAGGAACACCAGCTCCGTCTCCTCTTCCTGGGGTTCCTCCAATACAACAGCCTCGGCATTGGTCAGGAAGGTCCCTCTCGGACGGGCATACTCCTTCTTGATGGCCGCCAGGTCATCCAGGATTACATCCGCCATCGTATCATAATCATTTAAGATCTTTTCATATCGGCTGATTTTGTCGATGGTGTCCTGGTTTTCCTTATATAATGCCTCCAGCTCCAGGCCGATCAGCTTCGCCAGACGCATGTCCAGAATCGCCTGTGCCTGCCGCTGCGTAAAGCAGAGCTGCTTCGCCTGTTTTTCACTGGTCTTGTGGCGGAAGTGGATACCCTCTGTAATGCCCATCGTCAGGCAGTCCTTCGCCATCTTCTGGTTTTTGCTGCCCCGAAGGATCTCAATGATCAGATCGATGACGTCCACCGCCTTGATCAGACCCTCCTGAATCTCCTTTTTCTCCACTTCCTTTGAGAGGAGCTTCTGGTATTTGCGGGTGGTAATATCAAACTGAAAATCGACATAATGATCCAGAATCTTCTTCAGACTCATGGTCTCGGGTCTGCCGTCGGCAACCGCGAGCATATTCACACCGAAGGTATCCTCGAGGCGGGTTTTCTTGTACAGAAGGTTCTTCAGCCGTTCCACATCCGCGCCCTTGCGCAGCTCCAGAACAATTCGGATACCGTCCTTGGAGGACTGGTTGGAAATATCCGAGATCTCCGGCGCCTGCCTGCTTTCCACCAGGTCGGCTACATCCATCAGGAATTTGCCGATGTTCGCACCGATCATCGTATAGGGGATCTCCGTCACAACCAGCAGCTGCTTTCCGTTTTTTCCCTTTTCCACTTCGACCTTGCCGCGGATCCTGATTTTTCCAGTTCCGGTCTCATAGATTTCAGCAAGATCACTCTGATTGACGACAATGCCGCCTGTCGGGAAATCCGGTCCCTTGACATATTTCATCAGCTGGGCCGTGGTGAGCTGATTGTTCCTGATGTATGCCATGGCGGCGTCAATCACCTCACCGAGGTTGTGCGGCGGGATGCTGGTAGCCATGCCAACCGCGATGCCATCAGAGCCATTTACCAGAATATTCGGGATCCGAACCGGCAGGACCTCCGGCTCCTTCTCGGTCTCGTCGAAGTTCGGCACAAAATTGACCACATCCTTGTCCAGATCCTTCAGATACACTTCCTGGGCGATCTTTGTAAGACGGGCCTCTGTATATCGCATAGCCGCGGCGCCGTCACCCTCGATGGACCCGAAGTTTCCATGACCGTCAACCAGGATCTGTCCCTTCTTGAAGTCCTGGGCCATGACAACCAGAGCCTCATAGATCGAGCTGTCACCGTGAGGATGATACTTACCCATCGTATCGCCGACGATACGTGCTGACTTACGATATGCCCGGTCATAGTAGGTACCCAGCTCCATCATGTCATAAAGCACGCGCCGCTGTACAGGCTTGAGTCCGTCACGCACATCTGGCAGCGCCCTGGCGACAATGACACTCATGGCATAGTCAATGTATGATTTCTGCATCAGTTCAGAATATTCGGTTCTGATAATCTCTTCCATTTACCTGCTGTCCTTCTCTCTTATACATCCAGCTCCGCATCTGTCGCATGCTCGTAAATAAAGGTCTTTCTGGGCAGAACATTGGTGCCCATCAGAATCTCCGTCGTCTCGGAGGCCATGCGGGCATCCTCGATCTCCACCCTCCGCATTCTCCGTGTGTCCGGGTTCAGCGTGGTGTCCCACAGCTGCTGGGGGTCCATTTCACCTAGTCCTTTGTATCTCTGCAGGGTAAATTTCTCACCCGCATGCTTTTTTCTGTATTTTTCCAGTGCCTTGTCATCATACAGATACTCACCCTCTCCCTTTGCGGGAATGGTCTTGTACAATGGCGGCATGGCAATATAGACATGTCCCTGATAGATCAGCTCCGGCATGAACCGGTAGAACAGTGTCAGCAGCAGCGTGGAGATATGCGCGCCATCCACATCGGCATCCGCCATGATGATGATCTTGTCATAGCGCAGCTTCGTGATGTCAAAATCATTGCCGTAGCCCTCGGAAAAACCGCAGCCGAAGGCGTTGATCATGCCCTTGATCTCCGCATTGGCCAGCACCTTGTCCATTGTGGCTTTCTCTACATTCAGGATCTTGCCACGGATCGGGAAAATCGCCTGATAATTCCGGTTTCTTGCCATCTTGGCAGAGCCTCCGGCAGAATCACCCTCGACGATGAAAATCTCGCATTTAGAGGCGTCCCTGCTCTCACAGTTTGCGAGCTTTCCATTGGCATCGAAGGAGTACTTCTGCTTTGTCAGCATATTGGTCTTGGCCTTCTCCTCGGTGCGGCGGATCTTTGCAGAGCGCTCCGCGCACTCCAGGATGGTTTTGAGTACCGGAAGATTGCGGTCAAAATACCGTACCACCTCCTCACCGGTAACCTTGCTGACGGCCTTTGCCGCATCCGGATTGTCCAGCTTTGTCTTTGTCTGACCCTCAAACCTCGGATCCGGGTGCTTGATAGACACCACCGCAGTCATTCCGTTCCGGATATCCGCGCCGGTAAAATTCGCATCCTTGTCCTTCAGGATGCCAAGCTCTCTGGCATAGCTGTTCATGGTCAGGGTGAACTGTGTCTTGAAGCCTGTGATGTGGGTCCCGCCCTCCGAGTTGAAGATGTTGTTGCAGAAGCCCAGCACGTTCTCCTGAAAGGCACGGATATACTGGAAGGCAACCTCCACCTGAATACCGTCCGCCTCTCCCTTAAAGTAAACCGGCTCGTGCAGAGTCTCCTCGCTCTTATTCATCTCCCTGACAAAGCCTATGATGCCCTCGGGCTCGGAAAAGGTGATCTTCTCGTCTTTGCCGTCCCGCTTATCCTCAAAGAGAATGACAAGCGCCGGATTCAGATAGGCAGTTTCGTGCAGACGGCTCTTCAGATCATCCGCAGAAAATCTCGTTTTTTCAAAGATCTCGCCATCCGGAAGAAAGTTGATTCTGGTTCCGGTCTCCTTTGTCTTGCCAAGCTTTGGCAGCAGTCCGTTCTTGTCCAGCTCCATGTCAGGCTTTCCCTGTCTGTACCGGTCATGCCAGATATATCCGTCACGGCTGATCTGCACATCCATATAGAGAGAAAGGGCATTTACGACAGAGGATCCTACACCGTGCAGACCGCCTGAGGTCTTGTAGACCTCATCGTCAAACTTACCGCCCGCATGCAGGGTCGTCAGAACAAGCCGTTCCGCCGGCATTCCCTTCTCATGCATTTCCACCGGAATGCCGCGTCCGTTATCGGTCACGGTACAGGAACCATCTGATTCAAGCACAACACTGATTCTGGAACAGAAGCCCGCCAGATGTTCGTCCACCGAATTATCGACGATCTCATAGATCAGGTGGTTCAATCCCTTCCGCCCGGTACTTCCGATGTACATACCCGGACGCATCCGGACTGCCTCAAGGCCCTCCAGCACATGAATACTCGATGCATTATAACTGTCATTCTTTGCCATTTCAAAACTCCGTTTTAAATAAACCGCGATTATCGACCTTATCTTTGTCCTGCTTCTCTCCAACGATCCGGTCCACCCGGATCTGATGGAAGAAGCTCCCGGAATGAAAAAATAAACATATCCGCAATCCGCTTCATCTCTTCGTGCTGCTGTTCATTGGCACGATCGTATACGCCCACGGTATAAAAGCCCCCGGCATTCGCACCTTTCAGGCCCTCTGCGATATCCTCAAAGACAAGTGTCTTCTCCGGCCTGGTCCCCATCTCTTCCGCTGCTTTCAGATAAATGTCCGGAAAGCCTTTCCCGCGCTTCACATCGTTTCCCGTAAAGCAGGCATCGAGAAGCGGCCGCAGTCCGGTCCGCTCAAGACAAGGTCCCACCAATGCGTCATCCGAGGATGTGGCTATCGCCGTATGCATGCCAAGGCTCCTGGCATACTGCACAAACTGCAGTGCATAGGGCTTCAGCTGCAGATGATGCCAGTACGCATCCTGCGCCATGTCCAGCCATTCCTGCACCAGACCCTCCGGCGTATCCTGTTCAAGATGGAACCGCGCGATCGTATATTTTGCCGCATCCCAGGCGCCCAGCGGCGTAATGGCCTTCTGGTAGTCATCCGGAAGTGCAATGCCGCGTCTGGCCAGAAAATCAATATCAATCTGATGCCAGACCCCCATGGAATCCAGCAGGGTGCCGTCAAGATCAAAGATTGCGCCCTCAAAATCCTTTATTCTCACTATGTTCGCCTTTCCTTATCTGCCTGCACCGCGTGTAACTGCCTGTATTCCCCATCCTATATTCTCTTCTATAAGGAATCGTGGAACGTGATACTCCATTCTATTCCATGATATTGGGGTCAAAAGGTAAGTGTATAAGAAGAA
>JBJEMO010000056.1:0-2596 GCA_051879715.1 Bilifractor sp. | reverse complement strand
GAGCTGGTATGCCATCACAATGGGCGTCAGAAGATCCTCATCGAGTGTATCCAGCTTTTTGCTTTCAAGGTCACGAAGAACGTAACTGTCACCGTTCTGCCTATAAGCCTCTGTCCATTCTTTTTTCTGGACATCATCCATGAAGATCTGTGCTTCCTCGTATTCATCCGCCGTAACCCTGGAAGGCATGATATGTTCGATACCCTTATTCTGGATACCGACATCGATAATGTTCTGCGTATACTGTGGCATGGACATCTCACAGAAGCCCTGCACGACCAGAAGAATGGCAAGCAGCAGGACCGATTTCCAGTACTTCTTAAGATTTCCAAATAAATATCTCATACGGTCTCCTCTTTTCCTTTGCCGTGCCGGGAGAGAACCAGCTTTGACTGGTCAGAGAATTCATTCAGAAGTGCGCAAAGAGACCGTACTTTATCCTCTCCCATTGCATCGATCACCTCACCGAGGTATTCTTCCAGTTCCAGTACTGCCTTCTTCCTCTTGCTCTCTCCCTTT
The DNA here is from genome assembly GCA_051879715.1 of Bilifractor sp. GTDB lineage: Bacteria > Bacillota > Clostridia > Lachnospirales > Lachnospiraceae > Bilifractor. The sequence goes on along the minus strand of JBJEMO010000056.1, from coordinate 2,077 downwards.
TCTGTAATGGAGACCAGTGTCGTTCTCCGGTCAGTAGGATCCAGGGTGCGCACCACCATGCCATCCTTCTCCAGGTCATTCAGAATTCTGGAGACGCCCGGAGCCGGTATGCCGGTTCCGGCCACAATATCGCTGACCCGCACCTTATGGTCCTCCCTATTTCCGGATAGCCTCCATGTAACGCCCATCAGCCACATCTTTCCTCTGCTGATCCCGGGCGTACAGAACAGCGATTTCAGTTTTCCAAACTGATGCATGGAACGAACGACTTCTTCCTCAAGCTGATTCACAACTGCTCCTTTCCTCTGCCTTTTCATGTGTAAAATCCATTTATGAAATTTCACGACTCCTCTGACAGATTCATTCATGTCCTCTGAAAAGTAAGTATTATGAATCACGCCAAAAATTATGTTCATCGTTAATATTTATGATCCATAATATTTAACATTGTTAATTGTCGAGAGCAATTCTAGACCCTGTATATGCTTTTGTCAACTCTTTTCGCAAAAACAATTCATTGTTTTGACATGCAAAAGCCCCATGAACGAAGCCTGAACACAGGCCTGTCCATGGGGTTTCTTAAGTATTGTAAAGCCGGGAAAAGATTCTGACCTGAACCTTTAGCTGTTTACAACATTATAGTCCTCAATTGCCTTGTTGATGTTGTCCGCAATGCTCTTTGTAGCCTCTTTCGGATCTGTTCCGCTGTTGAGCATGTCCTCGATACCGGCCTCAACGTCCTGTCTTGCCTCCGGGAATACACTCATCAGAGCGCCTGCGTACTGCGGTGCAGAATCATGCAGCTGATTAATTGCAGTCTGGAACTGCGGGTACTTTGCAATATTATCCTTGAATGTCTGCTCATCATGTGCTGCAGTGGTTACCGGGAAATATCCTGTCTGAGCAGCCCAGTATGCCTGGCTTTCAGGAGATACAAGGAATTTTACGAATTTCCATACAGCTTCCTGTTTCTGCTTGTCACCATTATCCAGAGCCCACAGAGAAGCACCACCAATGGACACACCACCCTGGTCATCATCAGAAACCTTCGGGAAATATGCGGTACCTACTTCGAATTTTCCGTTTACATCCTGCAGAATCTGTGCAAGAGATGCAGTAGATCCAAGTGTGATCGCGCTCTTTCCGGCTGTGAAGTCTGCCAGACCGGAATCTCCGCCACGTCCTACATTCGGAGCAGTGCCATCATCGTACATCTTCTTCCACTGGGTAAGGATATTCTCACCGCCGCCGTTGCTGTCAAACTCAACCTTTGTGCAGGCTGCTTCACGCCCGTTTCCATTGTCTACGTAGTTGTCACCCTGCTTGCAGAGGAACTGCTCGAAGAACCATCCGTAAATACCCATGGAAATAGCTTCTCCGGCGCCGCCTTTTTCTACAAGAGCCTGGGCATCCGCATCAATCTTCGGAAGAGAATCCGGAATATCTGTGATGCCCGCCTTCTCGAACATGTCCTTATTATAGTACATGATAGGTGTTGAAGAGTTGAACGGCATGGAGTACAGCTTGTTGTCTACAGTATAGTATGCAGCAATGTTCGGCTCCAGCTGTGATGCATCCCAGCCATCTGCGTCAATCAGGTCCTGCATCGGGACAACCCATCCGGAATCGATCATGAAACGGGTACCGATCTCATATACCTGTACAAGATCTGCTCCCATGTTGCCGATCTGAGCACTCTTCAGTTTATTGATGGTATCATCGTATTCACCCTGATACTCCGCATCAACGTATACGTTATCTGTGTTTTCCTTATTGTACTTATCTACCAGATAGTTAAGGGCATCTCCGTTGACACCACCCATTGAATGCCAGAAGGTAATGGTTGTCTTGCCATCTGCACTTGCCGTGCTTCCACTGCTGGCCGAAGCTGATGCAGAAGATGTTCCCTGATCAGCAGTCTGATCTGTGGCAGCGGTATCTGCAGATGCCTGGGTGCTGTCCTGTGCCGCAGAGCTTGTCTGCTGCGATGTGGAATCCGTTGTGGTGGATGAACCGCATGCGCCGAATACCATCGTGGCTGCAAGCGTTGCTGCCGTGAGTGTCAGTAACCTTTTTT
>JBJEMO010000055.1:0-74171 GCA_051879715.1 Bilifractor sp. | reverse complement strand
ATCTCGGCGACCGCTCTCCCGTCAGATACGGGAGAAAAATAAGCCCGTCTGAACCTGGAGGTGCTGTGGCAATTTCCCTGTCAAGTTCTTCATAGGAGGTATCCGGCTCCAGCAGCGAACGGATATAGGCATACGAACTTCCCGCCGCCTGCATGGTGCCACAGGGAGCATATCTGCCCGGGATCACATGGGCAAAGCACATCAGAATCTTCTGATCATCAACGAATTTCTCTCTGGTGGTGCCCCCAATCCACGCAGAAGTCCCGAAGGTCGCGTAAAGCTGCTGATCCTCTATGCAGCCTGCGCCCACAGCAGCGCAGGGTCCATCTCCCCCGCCACAGACAATCGGCAGGCCCTCAGGCAGACCGGTGGCTGTTGCCGCTTCTTTTATAAGAGGTCCGATTATATCCGTGGATGCATGAAGTTCGGGAAACAGATCCGGGGAAATCTCTGCGGCTTTCAGGATATCGTCGGACCAGGCAAAACGGTTCAGATCCATCGCGTTCGTCCCGGAAGCGTCGGAATAGTCGGTTGCAAAACGCCCTGTTAGGCGGAAAAGAAGATAATCCTTGACCTGTAGAACTTTATACGTCCTTGCATATATGTCCGGCTCATGTTTTTTCAGCCACATGACCTTTTCCAGGGTATAGCTCTCGTTGGGACGGTGCCCGGTGATCTCATACATCCGGTCAAAACCAATGGCACGGATCAGATGGTCTCTCTCTTCTACCGCCCTGTGGTCAGCCCAGATCATGGCCGGGCGCAGGGGATGTCCATCCCTGTCCACAGGAAGGCAGCACTGCATCTGTGCAGAAAAGGACAGCCCAAGAACGGACGATGCAGGGATATCCTCGAGAATCTTCCGTGTGGACCGGCAGACCGCCTGCCACCAGTCCTCAGGATCCTGCTCTGCGCAGTGGTGGCCAAAATAGTGGACCGGATAGGAAATCGTTTCACTTCGCAGGGCAATTCCATCCGTCCGATAAAGCGTGGCCTTGTCGCCGGAGGTTCCAATGTCATGTGCTATGAGATAACCGGGCATATTCTTTCCTCTTTTCTCGTTCTGTACAGATTAATACAGCTTCATGTATGCATCTCTTGCAAATGATATGGGTTACTTACATTCAAAGCTCACAGATTGTTTTTTCCCCGTATACGCTCATCCAGTCCCTGTCAAATCCCCGGATAGCATCCTCAATCAGGGGATTCTCAACCATCCTGGTGAAGTACTCCGGTGCCGCCGTGCAGGCTTCTGCACCAGCAAGAAATGCATCCATGATCTGCTGCGTGTTGTGGAAGCTGGCGGCGAGAATCTTTGTCGCAACGTGGCTGGTGTGGAACAGCTTAACCATATCGGCAATCACCTCGCCGGCCCGTACATTGTTGTTGTCGATCCGGTTAAAATAAGGTGCGACATAGTCCGCGCCGACAGATGCTGCGAGCATGGCCTGCTGTGTCATGTAGATGGCCGTTCCAGTGACATGAAAGCCCGTCTGTTTCAGTGTGCGGATGACATGAACGCCCGTCTCATTAACTGGTACCTTAATATACGTATGCTCTTTGCCCAGGCGGCTGGTAATTGCATCAGCCTCCTTCAGCATTCCCTCGTAGTCATGGGCTGTGACCTGTACATGCAGCTGCCTGTCGCCGATGATGCTGCGGATCTCTGTGAGGATCTTCCAGAAATCCCCATGCTCCTTTGCAATAATCGTCGGGTTGCAGGTAACACCGGTCAGATCAAGAATCTCATTATAACGGCGGATCAGTTCCACATTTGCTGTGTCGATTAAAATTTCCATATCGGGCTCCTTTTTATTTCGTTCGAAATATTTTTGTGTTGCGTATAATGTAAATATTCTACATCATCGAAACTAAAATACAAGGGGTTTTGTGATATCCCTCACTGCGGTACCCATAAAGTGATACCCGTACCAAACCAGAATATCGGGTACTAACAGACAATTTACAGAAGCATTTCGTGAAAAATCCATTGAGAATTGCACATTCCCTCCATTGCCCTGATATCAAACGGTGTAGAACCTTCTCTGGCATACCACCGGGAACTCCACCGGCATATTCAATGGTGCAATTATATTTTATTAAATTTAATTGACTCAAATTTGTTTTTGTGTTATAACATTTTCAGAGATGATCGACAGGCATTCAGGTCATTTTCTACTCAACATCGTTGCCGCATTCTACTACTAGGGAGAGTAAAAAATGTACGATTTTGACACAGTATTTATCGGAGCAGGACACGCAAGCTGGCATGCAGCTACCATTCTGATTCAGGCAGGAAAAAAGGTAGCTTTTATTGAACGGGACGTGGTCGGCGGGACCTGCACCAATTACGGATGCAACGCCAAAATTCTTCTGGACACCCCTTTCAATTACATTGACGGTCTGAAGAGATACAAGGGAATCGGTATCTCCGAGACACCTGCGGTCGACTGGGCCGCACTCATGGCCTATAAAAAGAAGGTCATTTCTCCGCTCAACCAGGTTATGGAAGGTATGTTTAACCAGATGCATATGCCAGTCATGCATGGAACGGGAAAGCTTATCGATGCACACACGGTCGACGTGGATGGAAAGAAGGTTACCGCAGAATATATCGTTCTGGGCACCGGCGAACGGGCAATGAAGCAGAATGTACCCGGGAATGAATTTATCCATGACAGCCGTGATTTTCTGGACCTGGAAGCATTCCCGAAACGGATTGCATTCATTGGTGGCGGCATCATTGCAATGGAATTCGCCTCCATCGCCGCTCAGATGGGCACTGAGACAACTGTGATCGAGTACACAGACCAGGTACTCCGCATGTATCCAAAGAAATACACAGACCGGGTTGTAGAAAAGATGAAAGCATCCGGTGTTCGCTTCCTGATGCAGCACGAGACAAAGGAAATCTTAAAGAAGGAAGATGGTCTGGAGGTGCGTTTTGCAGACGGTTCTTCTATAGAGACTGACTATATTCTGGAGGCCACCGGACGCCAGGCAAATGTAGAGAACCTTGGTCTTGAGGATCTCGGCATTGCTTTTTCACGCAAAGGCATCCAGGTAGACGACCATATGCGGACCTCTGTGCCGAATATTTTTGCCTCAGGTGACTGTGTTGAGAAGCGCGTACCCAAGCTCACCCCAACCGCAACATTTGAATCCAATTACATCGCCACACAGATTCTGGGAATTAACCCGGCTCCGATCCAATACCCGGTTATCCCGAATCTTGTATTCACAATGCCACGGATTTCTCAGGTCGGTGTAACAATTGAACAGGCTGAGAAAAATCCTGATCTCTACGACATTGAGGTCGTGGAATTCGGCAAGAAGCTTCTCTTCGAGGCTAAGAACCAGATGGATGCAGAATTTACATTTGTGTTCAACAAAAAGCGCGAGCTCGTTGGCGGTGCTTTCTATGGCGAGGATGCTGGTCTCTACGCAGACATCGCCGCACTGGTCATCAACCAGAAGCTGACCGGTCTGCAGCTGAATCAGATGATTTTCACCTTCCCGACTGAATCACAGGCATTCCTGAACCTTCTCGTTCCGGCCATGCTAAAAAAGGCGTAAGAAGAAATTGTATTCAGATCACCACCACTAAAACGCCAGCTCTAATAACCAGCACATCACTTTGCCGGCACGGTCCGGCAAAATGGTGTGCTTTACTGTGACAGAGTGTCAGGCTCTGTGTCACTTTACTGTGACAGAGTGTCTGGCTCCGTGTCACACGCTCTCGACTCCAGCTCACTTAGAAACATCTCATATGTATCATCCTCATAAAACAGCATCGGCGAGTTCTCTCCTCCTCCATTTGTACTGCGACGCATTGCAGCATAGGAAGATTCCCCGAACTCCAGGATATCCATTTCATACAACGGAAGTCCCATCTCCGTGCTGATTTTGCAAAAATCCGCAAGAGGGGTCTTCGATTTGCGCGTCGCGATCAGCTGCTCTTTCAGGTGTGGATCTTCTAATGCTTTCTTTTTTAATTTTTCAAGTGTATCTGCAACATCCATTTCATTTCCTCCAAAAAGAAAAAACCGATAGAAAAATGCACATTGACTTTTCTGCCGGGCAGTTACAATATCTCAGCTTATGTCTCTATGACCAGTAAGCTGATAACTCAGCTTACGCCCTATGTATGTATCTGTGCATGCCTATGTATGTATCTGTGCATGGTATATTAACATCCCGGCTTTCATTTCTGTGCATGGTATATTAATACCTCAGCTTGATACCGGACAGCGTTACCGGGACCTCATACCCGAGCTGATGCAGATACTGGACCATTCCTTTCTGCGCAAGGTCCACATGGTTCTTGGGCGCGATGGTAACCTGCCGCAGAGGCATATTGTGCGGTTTTTCGACCGCAATCTCAATGTAGGGAAGCAAAAATCCCTCTTTTTCCCGAAAACGGATCATGCTCCGGTCCGGGTTGCGGAATACAATACGATACTCCTTTTCTGCCTCAAATTCCTGCTGCTTGAAAAACAGAGAATAAATATTCAGAGCCTTCTGAAGCTTCTTCCGGTAACCGGTAAATTCCCTACATCCCGGATCTGCAATGCCCAGGCGCATGATCTCGTCAAATGATATGCCTACCTTTTCCGGCAGCTCCTGCGTCAGCAGCTGCCAGATCCTCGTCTCCTGCTCTGCCTGATCGTAGATCAGCCGGCCATGGCAGTAAATCTGCTGATGCTGATTAATACGGTCTATCATCTCCTGTCCGCAGAAACAGAGGTTATAGCCGGTCTGGTCCCCGAATTCCGACCACAAAGTGATGCTGTCACGGTCCAGCGAAAAAGAGAGCACAAAGGTGTCGTGCCGCTTGACTTCCTCCATGGTATCAATGATCTCCCGGTTCAGCATTTCCCGCCAGGACTCCTGATCGATCCTCTTTACCACGGCATGGGCAACATGTGTAATATAATCCATCTCATTCGTGTCATTGAGAAAACTGCTCTTCGTCGCAAAAAAAGAGCCTGTCTTCAGGATGCTGATCGCACTCTTGCACTGCGTATAATGATAGAGGTCCTGCCCTGCACCGATGTGCCTGAGCTCGGGATATTTTTTCATATGGAAGCCCTCCTCTTATGATTCTACAATACCACCTCAGCGCTGTTCTTTACAGAACGAAATCGTGTGACAAGGGGTCAGGCTCTCTGTCACATCAGCGTGACAGAGAGCCTGACCCCTTGTCACATCATTTTCCTCTGAACGGTTGCGTGAAATCCTCTCCGGATCTATGATCGATGTATGGGCAATTCTGCACCGGAAAATATGCTACATACTGCCATAAACAATACAAAAAGGAGGAATGTATGCAAACAGGCATTCTGATTGTAGAGGACGACCATGCCCTGGCATCCGGTCTTCAGCGCGCCCTGACAGAGGAGAATCGCAGGGTGGAAACCTGTGGAACGCTTCGGGAGGCAAGGGAAAAGCTGTACACCGATCTGCCGGATCTTATCATCCTGGATGTAAATCTTCCGGATGGAAGCGGCTATCATTTTCTGGAAGAGCTGCGGAAGCGTTCTGCTGTTCCTGTCATCCTGCTGACTGCCAATGACCTGGAAACAGACATCGTAGCCGGTCTGGAGCTGGGAGCGGACGATTATATTACGAAACCGTTCAGCCTTGCTATCCTGCGTGCCAGAGTAAACGCGCAGCTGAGAAAAAAGACGGCTCCACGACGTGTCTTCGCAGATGATGAATTTTACTTTGATTTTGACCGCATGGAATTTTTTTCTAATGAAGAAAAGGTTGATCTCAGCATGACAGAACAGAAACTGCTGTATCTTCTGATCAATAATGCCGGCATTACGCTGCGCCGGGAGCAGCTGATTGACCGGGTGTGGACAGATGGGGCGGATTATGTGGATGAAAATGCGCTTTCTGTTGCCGTAAAGCGCCTTCGCGACAAACTGCACGCAAAGGGTGTGATACAGACCGTATATGGCATTGGATATGTATGGAATTCGCGCAAAGGACGGTGCTGATCATGTTTGAAGTCATAACCCTGCTGATCGCGGCCGCGGTTTCTGTTTCAATCATTGTATACACGTATCGCAAAGAGGAAAAACTGATGGACAACCTCTCTGAAATGATTCATGCCGCGATCAACGGAACCTTTGCGGAGCGGCACTTTGATGAATCCAGGATGTCAGCCCTGGAAAATACACTTGCAGAATATCTGCGGGCTTCTGAGCTGCATAAACAGAAGGCTTCTGACGAAAAGGACCGAATCAAAACCCTGATCGCTGATATTTCACATCAGACCAAGACACCCATCGCGAATCTGCTGCTGTATTCTGAGCTGCTGCAGGAAATGGAACTGCCTGAGGAAGCGCAGAAAAATGTATCGGAAATACACAGTCAGACAGAGCGGCTGAATTTTCTTATCGCGTCACTGATCAAGCTTTCACGCCTGGAGAATGGAATTGTAACCCTTCATCCGATGCCCGGAGACATTCGTGCATTATCAGAGGAAGTCATGAGGCGCTATAACGGAAAGGCGGAACAGAAGGGGCTGAAGCTTCGTGTAGAAGCCGCAAGTACAGAGGTGGCTGACAGAATGGCGCTTTTTGATGCCAAATGGACAGAGGAAGCCCTTGGAAATATCGTAGATAATGCCATCAAATACACCACCTCCGGAACTGTAACCCTACGCACAACGCTCTTTGAAATGTTCGTCTGTATAGAGGTTCAGGACACCGGATGCGGTATCCCGGAAAAAGAGGTTTCGAAGATTTTTTCAAGATTCTACCGGGGTGCCGGACATGCTGCAGAGGAAGGTGTGGGCATCGGACTTTATCTGGCGCGGCAGATTATCTCCGAGGAGAATGGATACATACGGGTATCGTCAGCGCCGGGGCAGGGTTCGATTTTCTCCATTTTCCTGCCTGCGGTGCCGGAGGCAGACAGTGTGTCTTACTCTGAACGGGCTGCAGACCCTTCCAGGGAAAATCCGCCCATGTCCGAAAAACAATGATCAAAAAATAATTCCGTTTGCAATGCCTCTGGTTATGCCTCATGGCAGGGTCAGATTGTGACAGAAGTGTCAGATTTCATTCCTTTCCTGAAAGAATCTGGAAAGATTCATCCGCTATGCTTGTGTATATCAGAAAACAAGCTGCTTCATGCGAAATGCGTCCAAACATAGCCAGCGTACCTAAATATTTCAGGAGGGAATCATATGGCAATACTGGAAACGATCGATCTGAAAAAAACGTATGGAAAAGGCCCGGGCTCCGTACAGGTACTGAAAGGGGTGAGTCTGTCCGTCTCAAAAGGAGAGTTCGCGGCAATTGTCGGCACATCCGGATCCGGCAAGTCTACCCTGCTGCACATCCTTGGCGGACTGGACCGCCCCACTTCCGGAAAGGTGTCGGTGGATGGGACAGACATTTTTTCCCTGAAGGACGAAGCCCTTACAATTTTCAGAAGAAGAAAGATCGGGTTCGTTTTTCAGTCTTACAACCTCGTCCCCGTGCTCAACGTATATGAAAATATCGTGCTCCCGGTGCAGCTGGACGGAAAGAAACCCGATGCGGCATTTGTCGGAAGCATCATTGAGACTCTCGGCCTGGCATCAAAACTCGAAAGCCTTCCGAACCAGCTCTCCGGCGGCCAGCAGCAGAGGGTTGCAATTGCACGGGCATTGACGGCAAAACCGGCCATTCTGCTCTGCGACGAACCGACCGGAAACCTCGACAGCCACACCTCTCTGGATGTAATGGGACTTCTGAAGATCAGCAGCGAGAAGTATGCACAGACGATTGTGATGATCACGCATAATGAGGAAATCGCACAGATGGCAGACCGTATCATCCGGATTGAAGACGGCATGATTGTCGCCAGATCCTAGGAGGTGCCGTCATGCGTGTACAAAACCGTAAAATCATACGTCACCTGAGCTGGCAGACATTTAAGGCCTCCAGGAAGAAAAACGCCATTGCAGTCTGCGCCATTGCACTGACAGCAATCCTGTTCACGGCTCTGTTTACAGTTTTTCTCTCAGTGACGAAGAGCTATGAGCAGTACCAGATGCGTCAACGCGGCGGATATGTCATGGGTACATTCAACAATGTAACAGAGGAACAGGTCCAGGCTCTGCAAAAAACCGGACGGGCCAGGGCCCTGGGCGAGCGGGTGGTTATCGGCTCCAGCACGGATGGTGTCTTCACAAAGGTTCCTGCAGAGATCAGCTGGATGGATTCCAATATAGAAAAATGGAGCTACATCACCTATGAAGAGGGCCACGCGCCGGCTCAGAAGAACGAAATCGCAATGGATCAAAAGGCGCTGTCTCTATTGGGCGTGACGCCGCGGATCGGAGAAAAAATCACACTCACCTATTCCGTCATCGATAAGGACAACGTATACGGAACACGGAAGGACACCTTTGTGCTCTGCGGATGGTGGAAATATGACACATTATCGCCGGCTCATTATCTCAATGTCTCCCAATCCTACGTGAAGCAGATTGAAGCGGCTTACCAGGGGGAAGGCGCCGACTTCCGGACAGACCTCGGGGTGATATTCTACACTTCAATTGGAATTCGTCATAACATGCAGAAAATGGTTGAGGGCATCGGCTGCCAGAGCACCAATGAAAATGAGGCGGATTATCTGAGCTACGGCGTCAATCCCGGTTATATTCTGGCTGGTACAGAAGCGTCCCCGGACCTGCAGACGCCTATTGCCGTTGCAGCCTTTCTGTTTCTGATTATTTTTACGGGATATCTGATTATTTACAACATTTTCCGAATCTCCGTGCAGGAGGACGTACGATACTATGGTTTGCTGAAAACAATCGGTGTGACACCCAGACAGCTTCGAAGCCTGATCCGGCAGCAGGCGGGAATCCTGTGCCTGTTTGGCATACCGGCAGGACTGCTCATCGGATATGGGCTTGGAACACTTCTGCTTCCGAAAATACTGTCTATTGCAGCGATTCCGGTGACCGCGGCACTGAGCACGTCTCCGCTTATTTTCGTGATCGCGGCGGCATTCTCCGTTTTGACCGTGCTGCTCTCCTGCGCAAGACCCGCAAAAACGGTCTCGAGAATATCTCCTGTAGATGCGGCAAAATATACAGATGCTACCGTCCGTGTCAAACGAAGAAAAAAGACAAAAGGATCCTCTCTTTCGCAAATGGCCCGGGCAAATCTTACACGAAGCAGGGGGAAAACTGCACTGGTCATTGTCTCCCTTTCTCTGGCCGTCGTGCTTTTCTCGGTACTGCTGTCTCTGATCAGCGGGTTCGATATGCAGAAGTATCTGGATCAGAAAACCTGCTCTGATTTTATCGTTGGCACGACAAAATACTTCAGATACGAAGCGGACCAGGATAGCGGTCTTTCGCAGGATGTTGTGCAGTCTGTCAAATCAAACACGACAGCTAAAACGTCAGGCCAGGCGTGGTCTCTTCCGCAAAATCCGATCGAATGGGTGACTGAGGACCGTCTGAAACAGTGGATGGTAGATATCCCGGCGGAAGATCAGGAGAATCATCCCGGTCTCTACGGCTGCGATCTGCAGGTAGAGGGCATGGACACGGATCTGCTAGGAAAGCTTAAGGTGGTAGATGGCGATCTTTCAGCGCTGAAAGACAGCACAAAGCATGCCGTGGCCATCGTACTGCAGACGGATGATTACGGAAATATTATTCCATCCGGGGACGGAGAAAATGAAGGGAATAACGAAAACGAAGGAAGCGCAGGAAATGCTTCAGAGAGCGGTGATGGAAACCAGAGTCAGAAGGATGTCTTAAAAAGCTACCCGCACCTTGGTGATACCATCAGCCTGACCTATGTAAAAGAAGCGGATTTCATCGACCCTGCTACAGGGAAGGAAACAGATCCGTCCACTGCTGGCAGTGATGTGCAGTACCACATCATCAGTGGCACTGACCAGACCTATACGGTAGCAGCGCTCGTGATTCTTCCATATGCCATCTCCGAGCGGTACAGTATTCCTTCCGGCGACCAGATCATCATGTCAGCGGACCAGCTTCGTTCCGACAGCGGAGAAGACCTGAAATCCCTGTTCTATGCATTTGACTCTCCAAACGCAAAGGAGGAAGCCGAAGCAGAACAGTACCTGTCCAGGCTGACCCGGTCTGATACCTCCGAAGTGATGTACGAAAGCAAGGAAACGGTCCGCAGGGAATTTTCAAATTTCCGCAACATGTTTCTGCTTGTAGGCCTGGTGCTCTGCATAACCATTGGCGTAATCGGTATTCTGAATTACTTTAATACAATCCTGACGGGAATACTAAGCCGGAGTCACGAATTCGCTGTACTGCAGGCAATCGGAATGACCGGCAGACAGCTCCGGCAGATGCTGATCCTGGAGGGCGTATACTATGCGCTGGGCGCCATCGCTTTATCATCTATTTTGTCTCTGCTGATCTGCCCGCTGGTTGGCAGTATGCTGGAGGGAATGTTCTACTTCTACCAGTACCACTTCTCCCTGCTGGCAATCGGAATCACCGCACCTGTATTTCTGCTCATCGGCATCCTGCTGCCGACTGGCATCTGCCATAGAGTATCAAAACAATCCATTGTTGAACGACTCCGGACAGATGCGTGACAAGGGGTCAGGCTCTCTGTCACACCAACGCGATAAAGTGTCCAATTCACCCGTAACGCAGTGCCATGACACAATGCCTTGCCCATGTGCCGGGTACACTGTCACACTGTCTCACTGACGTGGCACAACGTCCATAAGCAATACAGCAACATACGCTCATATTCATAAGAAGCAGCCCGAAAAGGCTGCTTCTTTTACTGTCATCTGATTGTTCCTATATTATGATATGATAGTGTTATGATATGAAAGATATCGGTTGATTTTAGGATCTTTGTTGATACGTGCCCTGATTACGAGGAGGAATCATGATGGAAATATTTGAATACGGAAAAAAAGACGCTCCCCTGGTTCTCATACAGATGGTGGATGAACACGATCTTGAAACTATCGAACATGAGGTGGCAAAAATCCATGAAAGCCATTCTGGTGCATTCCACCTGATCGCCTGCAAAGTCATGGACTGGAACAAGGACCTGTCACCCTGGAAGGCACCGGCGGTATTCGGCAAGGAGGACTTTGGCGAGGGCGCCCCGGAAACTCTGCGTCAGGTGCTTTCCCTGACAGAGGAGGCTGGAAAAAACTATATCATCGGCGGTTATTCTCTTGCCGGCCTCTTTGCACTATGGGCAGTGTGCCAGACTGACCGGTTTCGCGGCGTAGCGGCAGCATCGCCCTCCGTCTGGTTCCCGGGTTTTGTTGATTACATGAAAGAGAACGAAATCAAAGCAGAGGCTGTTTATCTGAGTCTTGGCGATAAAGAGGAGAAGGCGAGAAACCCTGTGATGGCGACCGTCGGCGACCGGATTCGTACAATGCATGATCTGCTTCAGGAGAATGGAATCCGGACTACACTCACCTGGAACCCCGGCAATCATTTCAGAGACGCAGACCTCCGGACAGCCAGTGCCTTCGCATGGGTCATGAAGGAACTGGATACGAGGACATCTTCACGGTAACAGAATGCGGTGGAGAAAGTGACAAGGGATCCGACACTTTGTCGCGCTGAAGTGGCAACGTGGCAAAGAGCCCGACTCCTTGTCACACGACTCCTTGCCAAACCAAATCGATATGATAAGGAGTCTGCCACTCTCTCTCAGTATTGAATAGTAAAGACTGACACATGGTCGCATTAAGTAAAGTCATGTATACGTGTATATTAAATCACACTTCTTTACCCGCCTTGACGAAGAAGAATGAAAGAATCAGAATGACAGCAGCAAGTATTAACGGCATACCGCCAAACAGGAAGCGGATCATGTCAAGCGCTGCTGCAGGCTGTGATGTCGCAGCTTTACTGGCAATATAGCCTGACACGCCCATGAGGCCACCGAGAAGAGCAGACCCGACACCTGAGCCTACTTTTGTGCCGAAACCCATGAGAGCAGAAACGATACCTTCTACACGCTCTCCAGTTTTTCGCTGCCCGTAATCAATGCACTGTAGTGTATAGATGGACAGAAGCATACTGATCGGGACAGTTCCAATCGTGATGAAAATTGTGCCAACCATTATTGTCACCAGATTCGCTCCAAAAATCCACCGGAATGCGTAACCGATAACTGAGCACACAAGACCAAGCTTCAGCAGAAAACCAGTTCCTTTTTTCTTTGCAATTTTCGGTGCAAAGATCAACAGCACCGGTGTCAGAAATGTAGGAAGACTGATCAGTGACGCAAGCCCGACATCACCGAATATCCATTTGAAATAATAAGACTGGACCGCCGAATTCATTGCAGTAATCGTATTGGTCAGGATTGTCATCACACAGAGGATAATCGCCATCTTATTTTTTCCGATCAGGACAACTGTCTTCTTCAGTGGCAGACTGTCTTCCTTAACCTCATGATCTTCTGTCAGAATCTCCTTGACAGTCAGCATACGAATAGATCCGATGATGGACAGGGGAACAGCAAAAATCAGAGCAATGATTGTCCAGCCAGATTTTTCAGATCCAATCCCCTTGATCATCTGTGGAATCAGCATATTTGCGAGGATAGAAAAAATCATGATAAAGGCGCCTTGAAATGAAGTCAGGGACATCCTGTTATCCTCACTGCGGATCGTTCTACCAAGGAACACCGGATCAGCAGCCATCAGGAAGGTGTTACATACAGAATTGACAAGCGCATACATAATAAAAATATATATGGCCTTTCCGGTTGTCCCAAAATTCGGAACAGAGAACAGAAAAACCGTTCCGATCCACATCAATGGAAGAAATATATCGTAAGGTCTTGCTTTTCCCCACCGGGAATTTGTCTTGTCAATGATTGCACCTGCCACAAGATCTGTAAATCCATCAAAGACTTTGGACGCAAGTAGCAACGATCCTACAAGCGCTGTAGGCATTCCCAGAAGATCGGTACAATAATAAGTCAGCTGTAAGATCAATACGACATTCAAAGAATATCCGATACCTCTGCCAACCCAGGCCCATTTCATCCATCCGGGCAGCACCTCATTTTCTGCAGTTGTTGCAGGGTCACTCCAGTTTGCTTTCCTTTTTTCCCTTTTTTGCATCTCTCGTTCTCCTATTTTATACATGCGAATATGGTATCAAATGTGAATATGGTACTCATAGGTGCCGCTACCGACTGTGTATTCCGAATGATCAGGCAGAATAATTCTGGCAGATGTATTACATGGCACCGTTACATTCATCGTAAATTCACCATTTTCTTTTTTCTTCCAGTGACACGACGCGATACCATGAATGGTGTTTAAGCTCAGCTCTGCTTCTGTGAGACTTTCATCCGGTTCCGGGTTGAAAATAATTTTCCGGAATCCGGATTCTGCCGGTCGGATTCCTCCGATTTTTCTGTATATCCAGTCGTCCACACAACCAAACGCGTAATGGTTCATGCTGGTATTGGTAGGATTGCCGTCCCGGAAGGAGTACCAGTTTTCCCAGATGGTTGTTGCGCCATTTACAACCTCATACAGCCATGAAGGACATCTTTCCTGATACAGAATTTTATAAGCAAGATCCAGTCGTCCGATTTTACAGCAGGCATCCAGCAAGTATGGTGTTGCAAGGAATCCCGTATCCAGGCAATTTTCATTATTCTCTATCATGGACACCAGCTTATCGGCAAAGGCTTTCTGCGCCTCAGGCGGAACCAGATCAAAATATAGCAATAGTACATAGGCACCCATCCATCTGAACACAGGCAAGTCACCCTGGGCATGAATGCTTTCCGCTATGGCACGCTTCATACTGAAGGCTTCCTCCCGATAATGGTCCGCATCCGCTTTATTTCCTAAAATTTGAGCAGTTTCCTGCATGACAGAAACTGTAAGCCATCCAAAAATCGGAGCTATATATGCCGGTCCGGTTTCCATGGACCGCTTTTTCCCATCCTCATTCTTTTCAAGACTTGGAATCAGCCATTCCCCCCAATGAAACCCGGTATTCCACATTTTTCTTTGAATCTGTTCCGGCAGATCACTGCCAGGATTGGTCTTCTCGTGGGCTGTGCGTATAATATAGTCGCACCATTTTTTCATGGATGGATACTGTCGTTGAAGAATCCACCTGTTACCGGTTACCTGATACATCTGATAAGGTACCAACACCGCTGCATCTGACCATCCTGCAGATGTAAGCTTCCCCTTTGTGCCAAATAGCTTTCCCAGATATTGACCCAGTCCCGGATATGGACCATCATAGGGAACGACGATTGGCACCTTGCCATCTTTATCCTGCTCTTCAACCAGATTATCCAGCCATCGTGTGAGAAAGACGGTCAGATCTGCGTTCTGCAAAGCCGTTCTGGAATAAATCTGGATGTCCCCCGTCCAGCCGGCTTTTTCTCTCTGTGGGCAATCGGTAGGAATAGACAGCATGTTGGATCTTTCAGACCATCTTGTATTCTGGTACAAGCGATTGATTTTCTGATTGGAACAGGAAAAATCGCATAGATTATTCATTTCCGAAGATAAAACCACTGCACAGTAATCCTCCGGATTTACCTGCTGCAGGCCGGATATTCTGACATACCGGAACCCATGAAATGTGAAAAGCGGTTCATAGACTTCATCCTTTCCAGATGCGATAAAGACATCCTTCTGATCAACCCCATCGCCTACGCCTTTCTGCCCGGAGATGTTATTGAAAAAATTACCCTCCCGGTCCAATGCTTCACAATGCTCCAATGTGATTCTGGTACCCTTCGCTGCATGCACCTTCATCCTGACTCTTCCTGCAAGAACCTGTCCAAAATCCAGAAGAGTTTCTCCTTTTGGCGTATGAAGGACCTCCCGCACCGGTAGAACAACTGCTTCTTCTACCGTTCCCCCACATTCCGCACGAAGATTCTGCATGCCAAAATGCCTGATGGAACAGGGTTTCCAGTCGGAAACCAAAGCGTTCGCATCGTATAATTCTCCTGCGTAGAGATCAGCGCTGCGAACCGGCCCCTCCGACCAGCTTGTCTCATTGCCGGAAAGAACTGTTTCTGTTCTTCCATCTGAAAATGTCAGCTCAAGCTGATACAGTGCACAATGATTTTCATCCATATCCGGAATATCCGCATGGGACTGCGCCCCAAGCATCCAGCCATCCGCTACATACATCTCTAAACGATTTATGCCCTTCTTCAGTAAGGCTGTGACATCAGCGACCTGATAGCAAAGATACTTCGCATACATCGTGTGCTCCGGGGCCATCCGCCCGACTGTACAGTCTGTACCGTTTAAATACAGCCGATACATCCCATGACAGGTGGCATATACCCTTGCAAGAACCGGTTTTTCCTGCAGCGACCAGCAATTGCGAAACATAGTGGCAGGTGCCTGATTGCCAAATCCAGGCTTTGACCGTTTCTTTTCCAGACCCGGTGCTACCCAATCCGCCTCCCAGTCTTCCGGATGCAGAAGCCCCGTTTCAAAACTGCAGACCTCCTCTGCACATGCGCCATGATTATCCCAGACTATGATCCGGGCAGTATACCGCTCCCTGCTGACAAGATCCGGTCCTGTATATGGGATAAAGGCTTCTGCCTGATCCTTTACCATTCCGGTATCCCATATTTTTTTGCCTTTCGAATTATGCACCAGGATCTGCCTTGCCGTCTGTAAGGTATTTCGCTCTGTGCTTTCAAGCTTCCACGAGAAAAAAGGTTTTTCCCCTATCCCAATTGGGTTTTTAACCCCGGAAACAGTAAGTTCTATGATTTTCACCTGTCCATCCTCCGCACTTTTTCTATATTTTATTGCGGAACATTGGACATCACAACATTGATAATTGACCATACACCATATTAAATTGACTTTTCTATCTTGGATGATTTATGATGGAGATGTAGCTCAGGGGTTATAGCAGAAAGAGAAATAACCCGAACGTCATTGCAAAAACAGTTATCCCCAGGAATTATGCGAAAGAGGAAAGAAAGAAAAATGAATGAGTACAAACATCTAAGAGCGCATTTTTTCGATAAAACATCCAGCACAAAGCTGCGGGAATACGCAGAGGCAGGGAAAAAGGACATTAAGGCGGGAGATTTCTTTTTGCAGGGAAGGATTTTCTCCCTTCCTTACACACCTGTACTGCAGCCCTATCGTGATCATGTACTATATCTTCAGCAATATGCCTTAATGGACATGGGACCTGCTTTTTTTACGCATCGAAAAAATTATGACTCATTCCTGATTCTTTTTACCATCTCGGGAAGTGGACAGCTGACTTATCAGGGGAAGGACTACGCACTGGATATAGGAGATGGATTTCTGATTAATTGTCAGGACGAACATGCCTATCGGGCGAAAGAGAACGGCTGGAAGCATATCATATTGCACTTTAATGGAAAAGAAGCGCCATTCCTCTATCAGATGTATTCCTCAGAAGGTTCTCCTTTATTCCACTTCACGCAGGCCGAACATGTCCTTAAGCTGTTTGAAGAGGTGGTAGACAGTGTATGTTCCATTCATAGCAACCGCGAATGGAAGACTTCCATGCTGATTCAGAGTCTTCTACTGCAAATCTCTGAGCACAAGACAGATATTCAACGTACTGATGAGACGAAAGATAATATCCGGTATCTCTGCAAATACATGGAAAATCATTTTTCCGAAAATCTGACGTTGACAGACCTTGCCTGCTTCTGCGGATATGACCCCTCCTACCTGTGCCGTGTGTTCAAAAGGGAGACAGGCTATTCTCCCAAAGAGTACATGACTATTCTCCGATTAGAGCAGGCAAAAGAACTCCTTGGAAGTACATCTATTCCTGTATATAAAATCGGTCTTCTGATCGGCATACCGGATGAAACAAATTTTACCCGGCTTTTCAAAAAATACATGCATGATACACCAGGAGAATTCAGAAAAAGAACACGATAACACAGAGTTTGGTTGGGGACATGGATCTTAGGCAAAGTGAAATGACAAGGTGCCTGACCCCTTGTCACATCCTCAGAAGTCATTCATTTTGCGATGACATCCACATTACGGTAAATATAATCCGAAAATGCCTGCAGAGCAGCATCTACCGACCGGTCATTGCGGATGCAGTAGAACAGAGAAACATAACTGTCCTCCTTGAAGGGCAGCACCACCAGTCCCGGCTCCAGATTGCGAAGCGTGATCTCAAAGCTCAGCGCAATGCCCCCGAGCTCCTTTGGCAGATTGATATAGTTCTCGTAGTCATTGGATATGTAGCTGCGTTCCAGTGAAAAATAGATATCCGGGTAGGCATGCTTGAATCTGCCGGCTCAATCCCTGCTGAGTGATTTCAAGAATTTCACTGCACTTCGTAATATTCTGTATCTTACACAGCATAAGAAAAGCGTGTATGGTCTGCATCTGCATGTCTTCCGTCCTCCTTTGTGCGTGGCAGATTTGAATTTGAGGCTGCACTGCACGAGCTCTGTGATCTCGGGACCAGCGAGCATCCCGGCACGGTACGTAAATTATTCGATCAATATGGCGCAGATGTAGACTGGCGAATTGAAAATAAGCTATTTCATCTTATTGTTCCCGGAGATCTGGATCTCGTGCTTCCGACAGGTATCGAACCATTCTGTGACAAGATGGAGGAACTGGTTCCGGGATGCCGGATAAAAAATCCCACAATCTTTCTCTGACGCTTGAATCCACTCTTCGTAAAGCCGGAGGTGACATTTACCAAATCCAATGGTACGGATAAGGTTCGTTTATTGCCACCTGTCTGAACCTGATCATACCGGATGCATCTCCGAAGGGAACCTGCACGCTTTTTCTTACTACGTTTGGAGATTCCGCATTTTGGGGAAAGGGCAGTCCAACGGACTATTACAAGATCAAAAATCAGCGCATGAAGGACTGGGTTGACTATTACGAAAAATGCACAGGCATTACAATCCGTCCGTATATTGAGGAGATTGCTTATGCCACACCTGCGACCTTCTGCCGCTATCTGAACGGAAACATTCAGGGGCGGAAGACGATCAAAGACGCAGAGGAGGATAGATAATCATGGCAAAAGAACCAAATCTTCATTCCATCAGCCCTCTTCGCTTTCAACAACTCAGGAAAATCCGCGAAGAAGAAATCAGAAAGGCCCCGGCAGATCCGCTTCCGAAATCATTTCCGGTCAATACGCTCTCTGCCGCACTTCATCCAGACCGACAGTATGGTGTCATTACCTCCGTCAAAGCCTGGGATGAGAACTGTAAGAGCTTTACATTCGCACCTGACCCCGCAAGAGGCACTACCCAGTTTGCCTGGTTTCAGGCTGGAGCCTACCTCTGTGTATTCCTGGAATTTGATGGCATGAAGCTTACCAGACCATATTCCATTTCCTCTTCACCGCGGGAGACATTAAATGGCGGAACTTATACGCTGACTGTGAAGCGTGTTCCGGGAGGTCTTGCATCGAACTACATACTGGACCACTGGAAGGAAGGTGACAAGGTCACACTGCCGGGGCCCCTTGGAGAATTTGTATATCTACCGATCCAGGATGCCCATACCGTCATCGGACTGGCCGGTGGCAGCGGTATTACACCGTTCCACGCTTTTGCCAAGTCCATTGTGGAAGGCGATGAGGATTTCAATCTGATTCTGATCTATGGCAGCCGCTGCCCGCGGTTCTTCTTCATCCTTTTCTCTGCCAGATCATAGATTTCTGTAATGGAATCACTTTCGGAGATCTGTACTTCTCCGTGACTGGCAAAGAGGGTACACTTGATGTCGTGCACAGAATGAATACTTTCTATTCCATCGATTATTTCCTGAATCTTCGGGGCCGCTTCATCCGCGCTCTGAGACGGAAAGCAAAGTACAAAGTCCGCTTCCTTCAGACGTGATAAGATGTCCCTTTGATCCACGCCTTTACGGATCTTTCCGGCGATAATATGAAGCAGTTCTTCTGCAATTTCCTCTCCATAATCACGATAGATCCGTTCATACTCCATGATCCGGATAAGGGAAAGTGTGCAATCTCTTTTCTTCAGATGCCACATCTCTATAAACTGGAAAAGTGTCTCCGCCAGCTGCGCAACAGAGATAAAACCGGTCTGCGGATCGCGCTGATGCTGCTGCAGCAGATGTGTGCCCGGAATCAGGTCATCTTCCAAATCCATGAAATATCCCAGCAGCCCGATGATGCGGTCATGATCATACACCGGTCGTTTGTTGACAACAATCTGACGGACACCACCGCGGGCAACGGTCTGTCCATGCGTGTCACGTATTCCCTTGCCGTCACGCAGAACGTCCCACTCATCATTGCCATCTCTTCCCACTTCTTCGATATCCCATCCAATTTCCTCATCGCTCTTACCAAGGATATCATTGACCGAGTTCAAGCCATAGTAGTCCGCAAAGGAACGGCTTGCACCCCTGTACCGTCTCTGTGCATCCTTCCAGAAATACTTGACCCTTGTATTTTCCATCAGGGTATTCCAGAGAAGCTTTTCCGAAACCCACTCACCTTTACGGGCCATATGCTGACTGTTCTCTCCGGCGGTGTATTCTATGGAACGCATCATCCCAAATGCGAGACTATCGTCTGTATTCGGAGCCAGAGACGCTATGGCTAATTTCCGCACATACACCTCTCTTTTCCTGTCAAGGATCATAAAGGAGTCTGTAATATACCCCCGTCCGCCTGCTTTGATCCGTTCTGCCAGCGTTGTGGTATCAGTAAACGCAAGATAGCGTTCCCGGTCCTCTGGCATGACGAGTGTCTGGGCAAACATCTGAAAGCACCTTTTCAGTCCTGAGACCCTCTGTCCAAACTCCTCATAGGAACCGTTGGCCACAATCCGTTCGACATAGTCTTCCTTCAGATGGATGGCAACTGCACCTTCATAAATCAGAACCAGATTACGCAGATAGGTGTCCAGCTTCTGCTGTCTTCTGGAGGACTCTCTCTCCTTTTCATACTGAACCAGAACCCGCAGCATATACCGGTTTCCAAACTGGGCTGCAACTTTCGCATCAAGCCTTACCAGTTTCTCATGATCCGGGTAAATGAGAACCTGTTCGGAATTGCCTGCCTCTACCTTTCTGACAAATCGCTCGTAGGTTCCATAAAGAACGGACCCTCTGTCATTCAGCCTGCGCTCCACCTCCTCCATTGAATTTATGCCGGTTTCGGCCATGACCTTCTGACACGCCTCATTTTCAAATACCAGATGAAACCTGCCCTGATCATGCTCAAGCAGTGCGATCGGTCTGTCACTCATCAGGTTGATCTGGCCGATATCCGTATAATACCGACGCATAGAACGCGGTTCTATATCAACCCCCTGCGCAGACAGATACGTTTTCAGGTCCTCTGACTTCATTGGCTTTCCGAAATAGTATCCCTGAATCTTCTCACATCCGATTCTCCGCAAAAATTCAAACTGCTCTTTTGTCTCGACACCTTCCGCAAGAGATTGTATCCCCATAGATTTGGCCATAAGTACAATGGATTTCAGAATTGTCCGGGACTTATCGGTAAAAGAAGAGAGGAACATCATATCAATCTTGATCTCATCAAAAGAAAAGTCCTTCAGCGTATTAAGAGAAGAATAGCCGCTGCCGAAATCATCCATCCACACCTCATAGCCCAGTTTCTGAAATTGCTCCATGCCCTTGCGGATCGTGTCCGTATCGTTCATCAAGGCTGTCTCGGTGATTTCAACGCAAAGATAATCCCGTGGGATATCATAACGTGCAACATTTTCTTCGACCACAGCCACCGGATCCGTGTCTGTAAAATCAAAACGGGAGAGATTAAAAGAATGCGGCAGTGGTTCATCGCCATTGTCCATGACTTCACGGATATTTTCACATGCTTTTTGAACAACATATGTATCCAGAATATGAATCAGATGCGCCTGCTCCAGCGCAGGAATAAATACAGCCGGGGAAATAAAGCCCCTCTCAGGATCGTTCCAGCGTGAAAGAGACTCTACTCCGCAAACATCGCCGGAAAGCGAACGGATCACAGGCTGGTGATAGATTTCAATCCAGCCCCGATTAATCGCCTCTGTGATATGGTCCGCAATATATTTATATGTCGTCAGCTTTTCTCCCAATGACGCGTCATATATACAGACAGATTTCCCTGCATCCTTGGCAATGGAATCACAAGCCATCTTTGCATAATCACAGGCCTCATTTGTATGCACCTTAACATCTGTTATATGGTACAGACCTGCCCGAAGCTTCAAGACAAAGCGTGTCTCAAGGTTCGCTGCCCTCTTGATTGCCTCCCGGACAAGCGCTTCTATTCTGTCCGATCGGATACTGACAACGAAATGGTCATCTGCGAATCGCGCAATATCATCTGTCTGAAAAACGTCCTGCAGGATTCCGGCAATGCTCTTGAGAATAGAATCTCCAGCCTCTATTCCAAAGGAAACATTGTATAGCTTAAACTGAGAGATATCCATAAAGACAATCCATCGATCCAGTTTCCGTCCGGTCCGTATTGCGTCATCTCTGATATCCTCATTTCTGTTCAAAAACTGGCGCATTTCCATCAGACCGGTCAGTCTGTCATAACCGTACAGGTTCCCGGACATTTCATTCCTGCTTGTGTTATTGGTGTTCATATTGGTATATCCCCTTCAGCAAACTGTATAAACCACAGACTGCACCGCTGCCTCCTGGCTCCTCGTAATTTATTATAACCCGAATTTTAGGAAAATCGATATATTTCATGCCAATCTCTCACGCAGCTGCTTTATCCGGATTACAGTTCACCGGTGTGTCAGGATGGCACTTCTCATGCAGGCCTTTGGAGTGAGTAACTACGGACAGTTAGCTGGTTTTATGCGAAGTTGCCAATAATGTTGATCGCGAGAATGTTTGAGGAGGGCGGTTTTTGCCCGACGAGTTTCGCAGCAACAAAACCTAAGCATAAAAACAGCTTACTGTCCGTTTACGAACGGAAACAGACAAATGAGAAGTGTCCTCTGGACACATCTCTGAACAGTAACTTATTCGGAACAAAACCAGAGGTATCCTCTCTGCCAGACCGAAAAGAGCCGGCTAATTGCCGACTCTTTCAAAAAAATGCAAAACGAATAGTACGATCAGTATACAGCTTTTTCAAGGACAATCAGCTGCTGAACAGAAAGCTCCGGGAGTCTGATCACATAATCTGTCCCGTCCTTTTCAACCGAAAGTTCCCTTTTCTCCGGATAAACCACGGCAGCACTGCGAACCGGTATACTGGTGCGAAGCAATCCACCCTCCACCGGTACAGCTTCCCCATTGTACTTGCCTGCAATGGTAGAAATCTGATGAATCTGGTATGTCTTTTCCGTCTCAAAAAAAGCTGTCCGGAGAATGGTTTTCTGTGCCGTTTCGTTTTTCATGACTGGCGCAACCTTCAGAATCCGTAGCAGATCTTCAAAGAAGGCGTAGCTGTCCCGATATTTTCCTGTCGATGCCATTGTAAAATAATCATAGGCAAGATTCAGTGCAAGGCCCTTTCCAAAGGAATTGCAGGTGACTGCCGGAATCTCCGTTTCTTCTCCGGCAGGCGGACTCCACCAGTTGATCCATTCTGTCGGTGAGCAGGCAACCGCCGGCTTCATGAAATGCGCCAGGCGCTTAGCTGTCGTACATGTATTTTCGACGAAAAAATCACTGACCGGAGGCGTTGTCACAGAAAGCAGCCCCTGAAATGCCTTTTTATCATCCACTGCAAGGTAGGCACTCCAGTCATTCTGCTTATACTCATCATGTGTCTTCACATACTGAATGCCAAGCAGCTGCTGCAGCATCTCACTGGAATATCCGAACTCCTGATTGTACTGTCCGGTTTTTCCGGAAACGATCACCTTGCCGCCTTCCTGCACATAGTCTGCAAGCTTTTTCTGTACGGCATCGGATACAACATACACCTCCGGCAGGAGAATGCAGTCATATGCCGAGAGATCTTCACGTACAAAGGTGTCCTCGGGAATGACACAGTATGGTACCTTTGCCGCCTCGGCACACATCATCGCTCCCAGTATCGCGGTAATGTGCGGGCTTCTTTTCTTCATGCGTAGAATCGCATCCGGAAGGAATTCCTCGTCGGGAATCTTTTTAGACAGGTCGCTCTGCAGAATACCGATCGAGCGGACCGGCCTGCGTTTCTGGGAAAGCCACGGCTCCATCATCTTCAGCTCGTGATAGGCTGTTCCGAGTCGTTTCGCCTCTTCGTGGTCCAGCGTACCATCGATATGCTGGGACCCGCTGTACATACCGACACGGCAGCCCTGTGCGCCGATTGAGCACAGATCCACGACATACTTCTGCGGATCATCATAGTTATAAACCTGGCTGGCCTCTCCTGGCGCAAGCATAGGGTACTGCCCCACTGCTACATCTCTCGCATAAGCAGAGGAAAACCAGTTGTCCAGCATCAGAGGCTCACTGTACTGATAATCCAGCAGTTTCCGGAGACTCTCCGGATAATGGCACGCGAAATTAATGGTAATCCCAAGTGTCGGATCAATTGCCTTCAGACGGTCGCGAAGCTCCCGGTAAAAGCCCTCCGCCTTGTCATCGAGAAACTGCTTTACATCCTTCTGATGCTTCAGAAGTCCATCCTGCGTCTCGGGAAGCTCATAGCCAAACGCTTTTTTGAACTTGCCCCGGCAGGTATCGCAATAGCACAGGGATGCGCCGAAAATATCCAGAAACAGCGCGTCCGGATGGTAATTTGTCACGATCTCCTCAAGCTGGGCGAGCGCATACTCTCTGTATCCGGTGTTATAGCAGTTCAGGCTCCACTTTGCATAGATGTCATCCCGGATCAGCGGGGTGCCATCCGCTTTTCTCACACGCCACTGGGGAAATCTTCTGGCTGCACCCTCATCGTATTCGATGCAGTAGTATGCAACGAATTCTATTCCCATTTTTTCTGTGGCGTCACGGACGGTGCGAATCCAGTCGCCCTTGACACCCTTGTGCTTCTGTGCGCCCTCCACCTTGGAATCATAATATGTATTGCCCCAGTGGTCCTTGCAATAGACCATCAGGGAATCTATATTGGCCTCCCTGAAAAACTGTTCGTACTCCTCAATATGCATATTTCCGAGGGGCACAATCGGCGGCTGTGGAGAATGATGGTCGATGAGATAACACCGATTTGTCTTCTTATATAAATCACTCATGTAATGTCCTCCAGCAAATACGATCTGCTACTATTTTTCTTCATCCTTTGCAAATCATGCAAACAGCAAATACAATTCACCCTATGCAAATTCATATACTCTATATAAATTCATATACTCTGTGCAAATTCGTATACTCTCTCATGATTTGCCCTGTCCTGCACCCCTGTCAGTCATCCAGGGTCTTACCTGTCAGGCGCACATAGTCCTTGTAGTTTGGTCCATCCTTGTGGATTTTTGCAATGCCGAAACCAGTAAAGCCCCAGATGATTGCAAAAATCACACCTGTATAACAAAGCACCGCCCAGGGTGCATACTGCTGCGTCGGCACGCCAAGTGTGGAAGTCATAAACACGCCGGCCAGTGACCATGGAACAAGAGGCTCTACAACAGTGATACTGTCTTCCAGCGAACGTGAAAGGTTCTTGGTCTGCAGTCCACGCTTGATGTACTCATCCTTGAAGAGACCTCCGATCATCAGGAAGGATACCGTTGCCTCTCCGATCACGGTGATGCAGACCACCCCGATGATAACAGTAATGGTGATGAGCTGTCCGGTGCTGTGAATATGTCGCATGATCCGCTTGATTACGACATCCAGTGTGCCGGACACCGTAAGAGCTCCGATGAATGCAAATGCGCAGAACGCCATCAGCGCAGTGTTCATCATGGAGAGCATGCCGCCCCGCTCCAGCAGATTGGTCACTTCTGTAAGAAGATTGGAAGTATCAACAGCCTTTGGGAACATGTCTGTACTGAAGCCGCTTACCATTGCTGTGGCAGCATTGACAAAGGAAAATCCCTGTGTTGTGATACCGAGCAAAACTGCAACTGCAGATGAAATCATCATGACAGGAATCGTCGGCTTTTTCATTATGGAACCCACGATAACAATGATCGGAGGGATCAGCAGAAGCAGACCGACAGGCATGCTAAGATTGAACAGTTCGGTGATTTCTGCAATAATTTCATCAACCTTTGCCACGGAACCCGAGCTTGCAAAATGTGCGCCGGCAATGAGGTACACAATACTGCTGATTATAAATCCGGGAACAGTCGTATAGAGCATATGACCGACATGTGCGTAGAGATTCGTATCTGTTGCAATGGCTGCCATGTTCGTGCTGTCTGAAAGCGGCGACATCTTATCCCCGAAATATGCACCGGCAACGATGGCTCCTGCAACGATCGGAAGCGGTGCATTCATACCCGCTGCCACACCCATCAGTGCCGCACCGACAGTTCCGGCGGAGCCCCAGGAGGTTCCGGTACTGATCGAGAGAATAACAGTCACCAGAAATGAAGTGATGATGATAAAGCGCGGGCTGATAATTTTCAGACCAAGATAAACAAGGAAGGGAATCGTTCCTCCGATCATCCATGCACCGATCATTAATCCGACCGTAATCAGGATCATGATCGCCGGAAATGCCTTGGCAAGTTTGGCTACAATCTCATCCTGTATATCATTCCAGGAATAACCAAGATACAGGCAGATCAGAACAGTAAACGCTGCACAGATCAGAAGCAGGACTTTGATATCAACATCGAAGATCACAAGTCCCACATACAGTACAACAAACATGAACAGAAGCGGCAGCAGAGCCAGCAGAAACGATGGTTTCTTCTTCTCTTTCTCTTTCATCTCTTCTTCCATAAACAGTTTCCTCCTACTCAGCTTTTTGTGTTCCTTCACAGCAAAACCCATGGCCACATTGGTCTTCTGGTTGAACCAATTTATATTTTACAGTGTAGCATCTTTCCGTCCATATTCAAGTCTAAACGCAAAAAAATGGCAATTATGATTTCATTTCATCACAATTGCCAAAATAAATAGCCTGATTTTAGTAAAACATTTAATTTTTCTCGATCAGATCAAAGCCATACAGCAGGATCTCATCCATATCGGCAAGGGCGGCACGTTCATCGCCAGCCAGAATATCCCTCGCAAGCGACAGGTGCTGGGGAACCGTCTGAAGCCAGACACTCTCATTATCACCGTGCTGAATCTCCTCCCGGTAGACAAACCGGTCATTCCGGATCTGACCGATCAGCTGGGAGATGGCCCGGTTTCGTCCCATCGCATATAAAAGGTTGTGAAAGCTGTAGTCAAGTGTATGACTGTACAGCTTCTGCCTGGAAAGGGCAACCAATTCTTCTCCAAGAGATACCAGCTGCTGCTTTTCCTCTATTGTCCCGCGATGGATGGCATTGCGCACTGCCTGATGGTCCAGCGTCGTCTGAAGCTCCTGCAGCTCGGTGAGACTTACTCCGCCGATTTTGGCCACAAGCTCACTGTCACCGGCATTGGTATCCTTCATGTAAATGCCGCTGCCCGTCTTAACCTGAAGAATTCCCTTCGCCTCCAGAACGCGGATTCCCTCCCGCAGTGAATTTCTGCTGATATGCAGTGTCTGTGCCATCACACGCTCAGATGGGAGCCGGTCTCCCGCCTTTAACTGATTTGTGCGGATATACTCATAAAGTGCATCTGCCACTTTCAGATATAAAGAATCTCTCTCAATCGGAGCCAAGGCCTCCTGCTGACTGATCTCCGCTGACATCCTGCTTCCTTCCCTCTCACGCATACTTCTTTTTTGTTACACTGGTTTATTATAACGAACCGGCAAAGATGGCGCAATCCGGAATTTAGCCGGACAAAATAGCGGACCAGGGCTCAGTTAATCCTTCGAATCCCGGACAACGGTCAAAAGCTCGTCCACCGTTTTTCTCGCAGGTGCAACTCCCTGCTTGACAGGATAGCCCATCCCGATTAATCCGGATACCTCCTCATCATCCGGAATGCCCATATCCCTTCCTACCTTTTCGGCATCAAAAATTCCCAGTGTTACGGTTCCTACGCCATAGCTGAAAGCCGCCAGCTCAAAGGCTTCCGTGGCAATGCCGGCATCATAGGACTGCCAGTGTTTCCCCATTGGTGTGGAAAAACTGCCATCCTTCTCATAGCCGCATATGTTTTTCTTAGAGGTAAGGACAATCAGAACCGGGCAGCGTGTAATGGTTTTTCTGTTGAACTCGAATCCGAGAGTATCATTTTCAGCAATTTTCTCTTTCAGTGCCTGATCATAAACGGCATAATAGCGTACAGTCTGGCTGTTTTTCCAGCTGGGCGCAAACCGTGCCGCATCGACAATCTTCCGGATGGTTTCCTCAGAAACCGGTTCCGGGCTGTATTTTCTCACGCTTCTTCTTGAAACGATACAATATCTGGCATCCATGTATTTTCCTCCTTGATCCAGGAAACTGGTATAAATTGCAAAAAAACATTTCCCCGAAAGGTCTACCACCCAATCATACTCCCGGAATGGAAGTTTCTCAACACATCTGTTCCATTCTGCCACTATCTTCCATTGCTTGATTACTGTTCAGCGGTATGTCAGGAGGACATTTCTCATTTGTCTGTTTCCGTTCGTAAACGGACAGTAAGCTATAATATTGCTTGCTATTGTCTAAATGCCTGCCTTGCTCTTTACCTCTATGCCATGGCATTACCGATTGTGTCATGCCGGAACTTCACTGGAATTTCATATGTATTCGCAAAATCGTAAGATAGTACACAGATCGTGGAAGAAAGTTGACGAAAACCCTTCCATATACTCCTATAATTTAGTAGGAAATAGCAAAAGTCCTTAATCAAGGCACTGGACGCCACTAAAAACAGGGAAATGCAGCGAGAAACACAAGCATATGCCGGGAACACAAGTAAACACAAGCATAAGGGAGGTTTTTTACAATGAAACAGAAAGCGATGGACATGAAACTGGTACTTCGTCCGCTGGTCGGATGTCTGACACACACCCACTTCTGGGAGGGACCATGCCGTGCAGGTCACAGAGAGGACATGACACCGGAAGCAGAGCAGAAGGCTGCAGACAAGGCCTTTAAAGAGTCCGTGGATATGCTTAAGGGTACCATCGATGAGGTGGAGTATCTGCCGGCACTCGACATCAGATACACCGAAAAATTCACCGTCACAAAGGAAATGTGGTCAAAGGTAGAAGAGGACCTGGACAAGGTTGATTACTTCCTTTGCATGGGATGGAGAATCCCGCATCTGGAGAGATATAGAAAACCTGTAATTATCCTGCAGAACGGCAATGAGGGTATTGACTTCGCTGCTTATTGCAGAGATATCGGGCTGGAGGCTTATGTCTGCATGGACATGAAGGACCTCAATGAGCTCGTACACCTGCTGTGGGTGAAGAAGGCCATTGCCAATACCAGGGCCCTGGTTCTGACGGCAGGAAGCCAGCCGACCTTCGGCATTCAGTCTCTGATCCGCGATCCGGAAATTCTCCGGCAGAGATACGGACTTGAGGTCATCAAGCTTCCATTTACGGCCATCGTTCCCTATATGGATTCCATAACAGATGAGGAGGCCAGACCGATCGTGGACAAGCTCCTTGCGAACTCCAAGGATACTAAGGTGAATACCGACTGGTTCGTCAATGATATCAAATACTATCTGGCTGTAAAGAAAATGCTGGATTTCTATGACTGCAATGCATTCTCAACAGCCTGCCATGAACTGTGCACCTCTGAGATTCCGCAGAACCGCAAGTTCACACCATGCATGACACATTCTCTGTTGAAGGACGAGGGTATCCCAAGCGGCTGCGAGGAGGATCTGAACGCATTGATGGCTATGTGCGTCATGCAGTATCTTGGCAAGCGTTCCGCCTTTATGGGCAATCCGAACATGGAGACCGACGAGATCCTGCGCATCCACCATGCAGTTCCTGCACTGCAGATGAACGGTTATGGAACAAGGAACCTCGATTACAAGCTCTGGGCCTTCACCGGACAGGGATTTGGCGGCAAGCTGCAGATTGATTTTGCACAGAATGAACAGGATACCGTCACCTTCGGACGCTTCAATCCGAGAGGGGATACAATGTGCCTTGGAACCGGAAAGGTTCTGAAATCCGAATTCGTTGACGTATACTGCAGCCCGTTCTACTATATTCAGATGGAGGACGCGAGACACTACATGCATACGCTGGCAGGCTTCGGACATCACCAGGTACTCGTATTCGGTGATTACAGAAAGCAGATCAGGGAACTGGCAGAGATCATGCACTTTAATGTTGTAGAGGGCTGATATGGTTATCCCTGCTGCCCTCTTTTAAGGAACGCTGAAAGAAAAAACACAAAACAAGGAGTCAGGCAATGATTTATCTGAATAATGCCGCCACTTCTTATCCAAAGCCGCAGTGTGTGCAGAAGGCATATGCCGCGGCTTTGGCCGCATTACCGGCCGGTCAGTTCCGGTCCGGCGCAGAAAATGGCGGGGACGATTATTTTGTTCTTTGCAGGAAAAATCTTGGAACGCTGCTCGGAATCGCAGATACACAGAGAATATTTTTTACATCCGGAGCGACAGAATCTCTGAACCTCCTGATCAGAGGGTGCAGCTGCCGGGCCTGTCAGTTCGTGACAACAGCCCAGGACCACAACAGTGTTCTCCGGCCGCTGTTCAATCTGACACCCGGAGAGAAACCAGAGGTCCTGCCCTGCGACAGATACGGGCTGGTTCATCCGGCGGATCTGGAAAGCCTTCTGGCGCGTAACAGGCAGAGTGATGAGCCGCAGCTCAGGGTTCTCATTCTTTCCCACTGCTCCAATGTAACAGGGGCCATACAGAATATAGCGGAGCTGTCGGAAATTGCAAAAAAGTACGGTCTTACCGTCATTCTGGATGCCTCGCAGAGCGCCGGCTGCATGGAGGTACAGACGGATACATGGGGCATTGATGCACTTGCCTTCACCGGGCACAAAAGCCTTATGGGCGTACAGGGAACCGGTGGGATGTATATCCGAAGGGGAACACCCATCTGGCCGGTAAAATTCGGGGGAACCGGAAGAGACAGCAGCCGTCTGGTCTACCCTTTACAGAGAGTTTCTGGGGACATGCAGCCTGATAACGGACATCTGGATCCGGAGCTTGCAGACACCTTCGAATATGAGGTTGGAACCGGAAATGGTCCTGGCATTGCCGCTCTCGCTGCTGCTACTGGCTGGATCCTTGAAAAAGGCCTTTCTGCAATTGAAGAAAAAGAGTATGCTTACATCAGAACACTATATGAAAACCTTGGAACCATTTCAGGCGTGACGCTGTATGGAGATCCCATACATAACCGCGGGCCGGTCTTGAGCTTCAACATCCGCGGAATGAAGGCATCCGATGTCTCCTACATTCTGCAGAACAGCTACGGCATCGTGACCCGGTGCGGTCTGCACTGCGCACCACTGATTCACGATCAGATTAGTGCAGATCAGAACGGGACGGTCCGTGTCAGCGTGTCCTGGTATACAAGCGATGCAGATCTTAAGGCTCTCCTGCAGGCTGTACGAGATCTGGCTGCTGCCGTTTCATAAGTATGGTCTTGTATCGCATAGCGCAGTTGTCGCTTCATGGGTACAGTCCCTATCATACAGAACAACTGCTGTTTCAGAGAGGAAAGATATCGTGAATACCACCCAACAGAGTACTGAAAAAATCCGTTTTGTCAAAAAAATCCCTTCCCGTGAGCGCTGTGCAGAATCCGGCTGGTATGCCTGGGATTATCTGCTGAGCGGTCCGATGGACCAGGCATTTATTCTGCACCTGAAGGACCTTGGCGGTTCCTTTGTCTTCCTTCCCATGCTGAAAAAGCCATTTTTTAAGCTGGAGTCAGATTATTATGCACTGAAGGGAGTGCTTGGAGATAACTTTTTCCGCGTAGCGACCCATGAAGACAATGAAGCACTTCTGAAAAAAGTCGAAGATTTTGTAAACGGAGCGGACAGTCATGATCATTCAAAAGGACCCTACGAAGCTTGATCCCAATTTTCCATTTCAGATCCGGAAGCAGATTCTGAAAAGACAGGATAACACAGAGAATTCCTTCCACTGGCACAGCTTCTGCGAAATCACCTGCGTGGAAAGAGGAAACGGCAAATATTTCGTGAACGGGCAGACCTGGCCTGTCCGCGCCGGAGATATCATCATCTTCAACAACGTGGAATTACATGGATGGTGGGTGGAAGATCCGGAAATGGAAGTGACCGTCATGATATTTTCGCCGGAATTCGCCGGATCTCCATCCTCATTCTTTGATGACAGCTACCTGCAGCCCTTTATTGAGCGCGGTACCAATTTCCGCAATGTGATCCATGCAGGCGAAACCTACGCTTCTGAAATCGTGTCCATTCTGCATGATATTAACTGGGAATCAAAGAAGAAAGAGACCGGGTACCGGCAGATGATCAGGGCGCAGGTCCTGCGTCTTCTCACATTGCTGATCCGCCATTATCAGAACGATGGTGAGAAAGACAGGGACAATCGTCAGCTTTCTCAGAAAAAGAAGCAGATGCAGCGGCTGGAAGCAGCCTTCTATTATATCAACGCCCATTACACGGAGAAGATCACTCTGCAGGACGCAGCTGCAGCCGCATGCCTGAGCCCGAATTACTTCAGCACCTGCTTCCGGAAAGCCATGGGATTCGGCTTCGAGGAATATCTGACTGAAATGCGCCTGAAGAAAGCTGAAGAGATGAAAAAGACGACGAGCCTCTCCGTCATGGAGATTGCCGGCCGATGCGGCTTTGGCAACATGTCCAACTACTACCGGCTGAAGAAGAAATATAGCTCGACAAGCAATCAATAAAAAGACCTGTGTGACATGGCGCCTGGCTCTTTGTCACAGTAAAATGCTTATGCATACCCATACTTTCTTTTCTTCGCAATCAGAAAACCTGTCGTAAGTACCAGCGCACACAGCTCTGCCATCGGAGAAGCCAGCCAAACCCCGGTCAGGCCGAGCAGCCTTGGCAGAATCATAACCGCTCCGATCTGAAATACCAGTGTTCTGCTGAAGGAGAGCAGAGCGGATACCCCGCCATCTCCCAGCGCAGTGAAAAAAGCTGACCCATAGATCGTAAAACCAACGCACAGAAAGCTCAGGGAAAAAAGCCGGAAACCCGTGCGCGTCATCTCATGCAGATTGGCATCATATCCTACAAAAATCCACGTTACCGGATTCGCACATACCTCGGCAAGCAGAAACATCACCAATTCCATAATCCCGATTATGACAAGGCTCTTCCGGAACAGATTTCTCAACTCATCCTGATTCTCTGCCCCGTACTGATACGATACGATCGGCGCACTTCCGCTGGAATATCCGAGCAGAATTGCGGCAAAGATAAATGCCATATACATGATCGCACCGTATGCGGCTACACCATCCGCACCCGCCAGGCCCAGCAGCTGGTAATTGTACAGAATGGAGACAACCGAGCTGGAAATATTACTGAGCATCTCGGAGGAGCCATTTCCACAGGCCTTCAGAAACACCTTCCACACAAACGGAGCCCTGCAAAGCCGCAAAAGAGAATCATTCTTCCGCAAAAAATAAATCACCGGCACCAGTCCGCCCAGAATTTCACTGACGTTTGTCGCCACGGCAGCGCCCACCAGTCCAAAACCGAAGACCCCGACAAACAGATAATCCAGAACGATGTTGGCACAGCCGGACAACACGGTAACAGCCAGTCCGATCTTCGGCTTCTCCGCCACATTAAAGTACAGCTGGAATGATGCCTGCAGCATAAAGAACGGCATGGAAAGCATGACCACCCGGCCATAACGGATGCTGTATGCCTGCAGAGTTCCACTTGCACCAAGAAGCCCCGTCACAGGCCGCAGAAAAATTTCAAACAGCAATGTTGCCGCAATCCCGAGGAAAAATGTAACTGCAACCAGCATGGAAAAATATTCCCGCGCTTTCTCTTTTTTCTGTTCTCCAAGTGTCTGCGCGACAATCGCAGACCCTCCGGATCCAAGCATGAAACCGATTGCTCCGATGATCATGAAGACCGGATACACAAGATTGACGGCTGCAAGCGCTTCCTTTCCCACATAATTCGACACAAATAATCCGTCTATTATATTGTAGATCGAGGTAAAAACCATCATCACCATAGACGGAAATGTATACCGCAGAAGACGGCTAAAAGTAAAATGATCAGATAATCTAATACGCATAATATAATTACCATAACATATGGTCGGATTTTATGAAACTGCTTTTTAGCCTTGACATTTTGTATACAAACCATTAGCGTACTAACTGTTTGTGTGCCATGTATTCATATGTTGTATTTGCATATATTGAAATGTGCAGATATTCAGACAGGTATTCAGTACGAATAAATGGCACCCCGCTCTCAGATTAACGAAAGGACACAACTTATGAAAAATTCCCTGCATTACAGGCTTCGTGCCTGTCATATTGTAATGAATAAAAATATTGTCCATGAAATTCAACAGGCTACAAACCTCCGCCCCGGAGAGCCAAAGATCCTCGAATTTCTGGCAGAGCATCAGCCTTGTGAGCAAAAGGCTATCGCAGATGGCTGTGATATAGATTCCGCCTCCGTAACAGGCATTCTTGGCCGTATGGAGGAGCGTGGACTGATCGAACGCCATACCCATCCCGGTAATAGAAGATCTCTCTTTGTCTCCATGACAGAAAAAGGCAAAGAAAGTGAAACTCTGATAGAAAAAATATTCTATCAAATAGATTGTCAGGCCGTCAGCGGTCTGTCAACAGAAGAGCAGACCCAGCTGCAGACCCTTCTGGACCGGATCTATGACAACATGAAGAAATCGCAGCATTTATAGCCCCAGACTGCAAATGTGAGCAGAATGCCTGCACAGGTCAAAGCATAGACAATTGTTGAACAGACCTGTCTTCAATAAACATTTGCCATTCAACAAACACTTACTGATCATACACACCATCTCGAGGAAAACAGAGGGTATCGGAAGGCTTTTCTGGCTGGCTGCTCTCTGTACCCTGCTTTTTTATTACAGATTTTTTTACAGAAATTTTTATTGCAGGAGGAGTAAAATATTGCTGAAAGGAAACTTCAAAACAAGACTCGTTTTTTATCTTATCGGTCTTTTCATCATGACCATTGGTATTGCACTATCCGTGAAATCAGATCTCGGCGTCTCCCCGGTAAGTTCAATCCCCTATACGATGCAATTAATCCTGGGAATTGAAATGGGCCGGGCGACAATTCTTTTTCATATCTTTCTGGTAGTTCTCCAGATTCTTCTGCTCAGAAAGGACTTCAAGTGGTTCAGCCTCTCACAGATTCTGATCGGTATTGTCTTTGGCTATTTTACCACCTTCTGCAACGGACTCGCTGCCATGCTTCCGGACCCGAAAAATATAGCTATCCGTGTAATCATGGCACTGTCCAGCACTGTATTTGTTGCCGTAGGTATTTTCTTCTATCTTCCGGCTGACATCATTCCACTTGCCGGTGAAGGTGCCATGAAGTCAGTGTCCCAGGTCACACATATACCCTTCAGCAAAGTAAAGGTCGGATTCGACATCAGCATGGTTGTTATCTCTCTGATCAGCTGTCTCATCGCGCTTCATTCTCTTGGCGCGGTTGGCATCGGAACGATCATCGCTGCAATACTTGTTGGAACAGAAGTTGGCATCATTAACAAACAGTTTGGCGACCGTCGTGACCGGCTTTTCTTCGGGAGCCGGCAGATTTCAGATCCTGACGGAAGCCCTGATGTGAAAACAGCCTGAAGCCTTGATGTAAAAACAGCCTGAATCCCTGATATTAAAAACAGCCTGCAAAAAGTGCCCGTTTCCAGATTATGAGTGACAGGAAACGGACACTTTTCTGTATGGGTTACATTATGCTATGCATCACATGGTGATGAGGCCGAAAACGTTCAGGATGGAAGAGATCAGGATCACGATAACGAATACAGGGCAGAGGAAGCGGATCATGAAGTTGAAGAGCTTCTTTCCTTTAAAGGGTTGTCCCTCCTGCTCAATTTCCTTTGCAATCATGGCGGTCTTGATGACACGGGTGACCAGCAGGCAGGTGCACAGTGCCGCAATCGGCATCATGACGGAATTCGACAGGAAGTCAAAGAGATCCAGGAACTGCATGCCGATGACTTTGACATTTGCCAGCGGTCCATAGCCAAGGGCAGAAAGAGAACCGAGGCAGATCATGATGATGCCCACCACAATTGTACTGCGCTTCCGGCTCCATCCATACTGATCCTCAAATGTCGATGCGGCAGCTTCTGCAAGTGCGATGGAAGAGGTCAGTGCTGCAAAAAGAACCAGCAGGAAGAAGAGAATGCCAATCACTCTGCCGATTCCCATACTGTGGAAAATCTGAGGCATAGTGATAAACATAAGCGACGGCCCCGCCTGCAGGGTCTGTCCGGCTTTAGCTCCGTCGAAGGCGAATACGGAGGGAATGATCATCAGTGCGGCCATGATCGCGATCAGGGAATCAAAGAAGATAACCTGATACGTTGTGCTCTCCACGGAGATATTCTTTTTCATATAGGATCCGAAGGTGATAAGGATTCCCATGGCAATGGACAGAGAATAGAACATCTGTCCCATGGCGGACACAAAGGTCATCCAGGAAAAATGGCGCACATTGGGAATCAGGAAATACTTGATTCCGGCCACAGCTCCCGGACGTGTCATGGAATATATTGCGATGATCACCGCCAGAACGACAAGAACCGGCATCATGACCTTTGAGACACGCTCAATGCCATTCTGCACGCCCATGAAAATGATGACGAGCGTCGCGATGGAAAAAATCAGAAAAAAGATCTCCGTCTGCACGCCATCTGAAATAAATGTACTGAAATAGTTCTGGGAAGCTACTTTTTCTGTTCCGCTTACAATATACTCGACCAGGTATTTGATCACCCATCCACCGATGACGGAATAATACGGTACAATCAGCATCGGAACGATCGAGTTAATCCATCCACCGAATTTCAGCCATTTCTTATTTCCGAAGTGCTCAAATGCTCCTACCGGGCTTTTCTGGGTCATTCGCCCGATGGCGGTCTCGGCCATAATCATGGTATATCCGAAGGTAACTGCAAGTGCTATGTATACGATCAAAAAGATTCCACCGCCATATTTTGCGGCAAGGTAGGGGAACCGCCATATATTTCCAAGTCCCACAGAGGCTCCTGCCGCTGAAAGGACAAAACCGAGCTTTCCTGAGAAGCTGCTACGTTGTTTAGTCTGCCCGCTCATAATTCATAATCCTCATTTCATTGTTATTTCCTAATTGGTTTCATGATTTTTTATAGTCACGGCTCCTATTATATATTAATTCTATTCAGAACCGCAAGAAGCTGAAAAATGTATCATCGAATCATTTTGGGGGCTTGAAAGCATGGGGCTGTTATTTTATGATATTAGTAATGTTTATTGAAAATAAGGTGAGCTAGAATCTGCGTAAGCTGTACATCGTCATAATCTGCACATTGTCATAAGCTGCACATCGAATAATGTGTTCACAAAACAAAATCATAGTTATCTAAACATACGAGGAGGTATCAGATGGGAAAGCATTTATCAGGGGAGGTCCGTGTTCCAATCGAAGCGGACAATCCGGCAATCCGGCGTATAGAGGATCTGTGTATCAAATGTGGGCAATGCCGAGATATCTGTCGGGATTACATCAGCGTGTTAGGGTATTATGATCTGGAGAAGACAGATGATACGGCAGTCTGTATTCACTGCGGACAGTGCGCAAATGTCTGTCCGGTCAGTTCGATAACTGAGACACCGGAGATGGATGCGGTGATTGCAGCAGCCAAGGACCCGGAAAAAATTGTGATTGTGAGCACATCTCCGTCTGTCAGAGTTTCTCTGGGCGAGGCTTTCGGCATGCCAAGAGGAAGCTTTGTCGAGGGAAAGATGGTTGCCCTGCTACGATGTCTTGGAGCGGACTATGTACTTGACACAAATTTTGCTGCGGATATGACGATTGTGGAGGAAGCCAGCGAGCTGGTGGAGCGTGTCACAAAGCACAGCGGACCCTTACCGCAATTTACCTCGTGCTGTCCGGCATGGGTAAAGTTCGCGGAAATTTATTATCCCGAGCTTTTGCCGCATATCTCATCTGCCAAGAGCCCGATTGGGATGCAGGGTCCCACAATTAAGACCTACTTTGCGAAAAATATGGGAATCGACCCGGCAAAAATCGTAAATGTCGCGCTGACGCCCTGCACTGCCAAGAAATTTGAGATCCGCCGGGATGAAATGAATGCATCGGCAAAATATCTGGATCTGCCTGATCTGCGGGACATGGACCACGTCATTACCACACGCGAGCTGGCAGAGTGGGCCATGAATGCCGGCATTGATTTTTCATCCCTTGTGGATTCAGAATTTGACAAGCTGATGGGGGAGGCATCCGGTGCGGGTGTGATCTTTGGAAATACTGGCGGTGTTATGGAGGCTGCCGTCCGCACAGCCTATGAATATGTAACCCATGAACCTGCACCGGAGCAGCTTTATACGCTCGAGCCTGTCCGGGGAATGCAGGAGATCCGGGAAGCTACTGTACAGGTCGGAGTACTCAGCCTGAATCTGGCTGTGATCTATGGCACTTCGAATGTCCGGAGATTTCTGACCATGGCGAAGGAAACGGGAAAAAAGTACGATTTCATCGAAGTCATGACATGTCCCGGTGGCTGTATCGGTGGTGGCGGTCAGCCGAAGGCTATAACAGATGAGCGGAAGAACATGGTGGAAGCCCGGATTGGAAGTCTTTATAAACGGGACGCAGAAATGCAGGTGCGCAAGAGCCATGAAAATCCGGAGCTGAAGCAGCTCTATAAGGAATTTTACGGGAAGCCTCTTTCTCCGCTAGCAGAACAGATGCTGCATACCTCTTACTCCGACCGAAGCAGTCTGCTTGGGCCGGAGGCTGGACAGTATAAGAAGCTTCAGACCTTTATTGTGGATGGCACTGAGCCCAGAAGTGGTGTGGCGGCTTACTTCGGAGAAACGGCTGATACAGCTGCCCAGGCGGAGAACGGCAGTGCTTCAAATAAGGGCGGTATTTCAGACAGGACTGGCATTTCAGATCAGAAAGCGGCGTCTGAGACGACCGGGAATTCAAATGCTGAGGAAGGTTATGTGGAAGTCACGGAACCCGGAGCGAGGCTGCGTAAATGGAAATGCCGTATTTGTGGATACATCTATGAGGGTGAGTATCCACCGGCTAAGTGTCCTGTATGCCATATGGACAGTTCCTATTTTGATGAGTTACTGTGAAGACAGACACGCATTTTATATTATCTTTAGATTGTTCGCAAAGTGTTTACAACTGAAACAAAATTCAATCACAATTGGAGGGTAATATATGAACCATAGAAACAAAAGCAATGTTTCTTTTTCATATTCTCCTTCCTTTAGAAAAGCGGAGCCGCAAACTGACGGCTCCGTTTTTTTGTGATAAAATATATGACATTTCCAGCTTTCCTTTATAGATACAGGCTGGATACAGAAGATCGTCCGGGTAAATTTGTAAGTGGCAGACAGCAATAAGAAGGCGCATGCGATTAAACAGCCATCCATGCATAGAAGCACCCGTAGCGTACACACATAGAGTTTACTTATAGAATGGAGATAAAACATGTCAGCAGAAAAAGTAAAAACGTATCTTGAAGAGCGTGGTCTTGCAGACCGGATTACCACACATAAGGAGACAATCGATACGGTTGAGCATGCAGCGCAGCAGATTGGATGCAGTGAGGCGGAAATCGCGAAGACACTGTCCTTTATTGCCGCAGAAAAACCTGTTATTGTTGTCATGGCAGGAGATGCCAGGGTAAACAGCTCCAAATTCAAGGCACAGTTTCACGAGAAACCACACATGATACCTAGACAGGATGTAGAGCGTATCACAGGTGACCTTCCCGGAGGCGTGTGCCCGTTTGCCATTCCGGCAAATATTCCGATCTGGCTTGATATTTCTCTGAAGCGGTTTGAATGGGTGCATCCTGCCGGAGGAGACGAATTTACGTCAGTCAGAATTTCTCCTGATGAGCTGGAGAAAGCATCCGGCGCGGCAGGCTGGTGCGATGTATGCAAGGGATGGCAGACAGAATCAGAATAAAAGCAGCATTTTGCCTTGATGTGACACATAGCCTTGTGTGACGCAGAGCCTGACACTTTGTCACACCAGCGTGACAAAGTGTCAGGCTCCGTGTCAAGCTCACTTCAGATTTATATATGGATGCAGCGCTGGTCCATGCACTCCTGCTCTATTTTCCGGTTATCATGCAGCATCGCCTGGAAGAGGTCCGTCTGCCCGGAGAAAAAAGGATCCGCCAGCATCTGTGCCAGCCGGCTGCAGTCGCCAGCTGTCAGTGGTTTTCCATAATCTCTGTATTTTTCATAAGTTGGAAGGTCCATTCCAAATGTCCTTATGGAGATGCCGGTTTCCTGCGACAGATGCTTCCAGATCCGGAATCCGCCACAGTCTGTATCTCCAAAATGAAAAAATGCAGCGTCCGGACAATCCTCATGCATTCTTTCGAGAAGCTCTCTCTTGACATGATTGGCATAACCGGCAAGATATATAACCAGCTCACGCGCCCCGAGGGTATGCAGCTGTGGATCCCACTGATGATAGCTTGTCAGATTCTCAATCGTGAGAATCACATCCGGATCAGCGCCATCCATCGTGGAAAAGGAGAGGTTCTCCAGGTCATCCTGAAAAATCCCGATGCCTTCCTTCCATTTCTCAGAAATTCCGTATCCCTTGATAAATACATAGGAAGGATTCCGGTAGATCCCGAACTCCTGCAGCACCTCATCTGTCTCTAAGTCCTCAGGGAGCCGCAGGTCTATTGTACTTCCAGACTTCCTATCTGGCATCTGAGCGTGATCCCCTCCAGGAACATGCGTTTCTAACCCCTTCGATGTCCGCCCCAGTGTGCTCCTCTCTGGTGCGCCCTCTGATGCCTGTATCCTTACCGCATCCGGTGTCAGCTCCTGCCTCTGACCTGCATCCTCCCTGCACTCAAACCGCCGGAGAATTGACGCCGCAAGGTTTAATTCGCTTTCCGCCACCTTGGAATCGTGAAACACCCGGATGGAAAAGGCCCGAAGGTAGACCTCCTCCCTGTTCTCAAGGATTGCCGCACACAGGCGGAGCACCCGCTCTGTATTCTCAGGATGGTCCAGGTCAGCATACTGCCGGACAGAGAGACCCTGCCTGATCCTCCCCGCGCACCATCCTGTAAATACAGGAAGCCTGTCCTCATACTGCTCCAGCAAAGCAAGCATCTGCTTCTCTTTCTGAGCCTTTGGTTCTCTGTGCAGCAAGGTGTAAATTTCCTCTGTCTTTTCCGTAATGAGCGTAATACTCTCAAGAATATGACCTGGCTTTCTGTCCTTCCAGGTAAGGGAGATGTACCCTTTTTGCTCCAGCTCCTCCAGCTGTTCATGGATTTCAATATAAGCAGAGGAGCTTTCGTCAAAATACTCCGGAAAATTCTTTTTCGTTACTTTTACTGTGATGTATATGTTCCGGGTATTGGTCCCGTCACTTAAGGCACTGCGCTCGTAACGATCCAGAAGCAACCGAAGCGCCCTCTCATCATAACGTTTCATGCGGCCCCCTCATATCCCAACACCTTATACGGACACCTCGTGTGTAAAGTCATCGACATAGCTCTGCCCTCCATCTGCGAGAACCAGCAGTACCTTGTCCATGGAGGGTCCGATGTACTGAATCTTCTCCGGCGGCGCTGAAATGATCAGCTGCAGGTCCGTGCTCCGCATAAAGGAGAGGACACCCCTGATGTGCTCATCATCCATGTTGTTGAAGGCTTCATCCATCATCATCAGTCCGATCGAATCTCCGCCAATACTGTTTCTGTACATCTGCATGAAGCTGGCTGCAACAGTAATGTAAAACGGCGTCTGGGTCTCGCCACCGGATTTTTCCCGGGAAACCTTGGAATAAAGCATATAGCTTCCGTCATCCGCGGTGATCCTGATATCATAATCCATATAGGTGCGGTAATCCGTGTACTCCTCCAGCGTTTCACTGCTGTTCTCATCATCAAGCGCCAGCTTCTCGAAGAGCTCCTCAATCACCTCTCTGTGGTTGGCCTCGAAGGTCCCGGAAAAAATAGACGCACCCTGCATAACATTGAAATCATCCATGATCATGCTGTAGTACTTTCCGAGACTCGCCTTCGGTGCATACTGAAATTCATACTGCTCATGGGCAAAGTGAATATCCTTCAGGGCACGGTTCAGCTCGCGGAACTCCTGCCTTGCCTGCTTGATATTTTCCTGCAGCTTGGAGAGGAACTGCTCCCTGAACTCCTCCTCCGCCGCCTGCCTGGCCTTTGCCACTTGATCCTCATACTCCAGAAGGCGGGATTCCTTCAGCCGCACGTACTCATTGTGAAAAGCCGGATATCCGTTATATTCCGCAGGTGCGCCGAAATCATGGGCGATTTTGTAGAGACGCATCTGCTCCTCCAGGTCCTTTTCATAGGTCTGCCTTCTGGTCTCATTCGCCTTTCTTGCATTCTCAAAGCCATTCCGGAAGGATTCCAGCGAATCACGCTTCATCTTCTCCTTCTGATAATTGGTCTCTGTCTCCTGATAAGAATCACCCAGCTTCTGAATCAGATTCTGGATCCTCTCTCCACTCTTTGCTGCTTCCTCCTTCAGGCTATTGACCATTCCCTCATCATTTTCCTGCTTTTCTCTTGCACTTCCGATCTTACGGTCGATGCCGCTTCTCTCCTTCTCCAGATCCTGCTTTTCCTTTTGCAGCTCCTGAAGCCGGATCTCTTTCTCCAGCAAGGTCTTATTGGCATCCAGGGCTTTCCGGTCCGTCAGAATCTTCTCCAGAGAAGCCTGATCACGGCGTCTGTCCTCAATGTAGTGAAGATTATATTTCACTTCCATATCGAGGGTCGTATCCAGGCACCCTGCAGTTCTTTCTTCTTCCAGTTTTTTCGCTTTGAGCGCTTCCAACTCCTCCATGAGGTCAGAAAGTTCTTCTTTCTTGTTCTTCAGCTGTATCTCATACGCCTTCGCGCCGATATATGGGGTTCTGAAAATATCCGGCCGGATCGCGCTCACCACATGGTTCTGGTAACGCATGCAGCCCTTTGTGATGGAGACCGGGTACAGCTTAAGCTCCTCCGGACGGCTGACACAATGTACCTTGCCCAGCACCATATTGACATACCGCCGTGCATAGAGATTTTTGGAGGTTACCTTTTCCGCCAGGGAGCCCTCCGGTGCCTTGTCATATCCGTCCAGCCTGTCTGTGTTAATCAGGCCAACGCCGTAAGCTTTGTGCTCTTTCCGCAGCCTGTCGTAGACATTTGTCCCCAGGTCAAAATTCTCCGGGGATACCAGCAGATAGAAACGCTGTGTATTCAGGTAGCCTTCCACCGCATTCTGCCAGGTGGCATCGGTAATTTCCAGCTGCTCGCAGAGAATACGGACATCGTCCTTCCGTCCGCTTTTTCTGAACTGGTCCTCAATCGATCCCTTCAGACGCAGGACCTCCGGCGGATAAACCATCTTGTGGTTTTCCAGTTCCCGTATCTCATGCCGGAGATTCTTCCCCTTCTCCTCATGATCGTGGATTCTGACAGAAGTTGTTCCCGCCTTTCTGGTCACTGTATCATACATCTCTTTCTTATACCGGATGACCTGCTCCTGTGTATCGCGGAAAT
This sequence comes from Bilifractor sp., assembly GCA_051879715.1. Lineage (GTDB taxonomy): Bacteria > Bacillota > Clostridia > Lachnospirales > Lachnospiraceae > Bilifractor. The sequence continues at coordinate 31,385 of JBJEMO010000055.1, read as the reverse complement.
TTACAAAGCTTTCCTCCTTGTCAAAATTTGCCAGCAGCTCCTGGTAGGCTCCCACGCACGGGGCAAGCGGCCCTGTGACAGTCTCCTGTCCCGCCAGTTTCTGTATCAGCTTCAGCGCCTTACCGGCATGATCCCGCAGCGTTTTGACCGCCGGAAGATTTTCCTTCAGCCGCTCTTCCAGTTCCTGCTTTTTCCGATCCAGCTCCAGATATGCCTGGTAATCCGTATTGGAATTCAGCTCAACCTGCAGAGCTGTGATGGTCTCTTCCTTTGTCCGGATTGCCTGTACCTGCTCATCCAGTTTCCGGAGAAGGTCCTTTTCCCGGATGGCCTCCCGCTGCATTTCTGCCTCAAGATTCTGTATTCTCTCCATCAGAATATCCTGCTCTACACGTGCCAGATAATATTCCTGGTACTGATCAATACGGATACAGTGATTTACCTGCTCGTATTTGTCAGAGATCGCCTCCAGCTCGGCAATACGCTTTCGCACATCCTCCAGCGTTCTGGTCAGGTCCTGATAGCTCCGGACATTTTCCCGAAGGGCATCAATGTTCACCGCCTTCTCATCCAGGACATAGGAGTAGACAAAGTCCTTGATATCAGAGATCGGCTTGAACGCCAGGGCCTTTGGAATCAGCGTGAAGAATTTGCTCTCCAGTCTTCCGAAGCGCTGCAGCAGCATCTGCTGCGCCTGCCGCTGCGTTGTGCACCACTGGCGGATTACTTTGCCATTAAATGAGTGAAAGGAAGAAATACTGCGGACCTGGGATCCTTTAAAGAACATCTCATCCTCGAAGCTTCTCCGCTCAATCAGATACCAGACCGTATTCGGCTCCTTCTCCTCCGAGGCAGAATCCATGACCACGCCGATGATAAACGGATTTTTTCTCTGTTCATCGTAAAATTCCAGTGCCACATGGGCGGAAAGCTCACCGGTTCTCTCATAGGGCCGGTCCTCACGCCCGGTCTTGCAGCGGATATAGGTGTTCAGTGTACGCTTTCCCTTATCCTGGGCCGCCTTATTGAAATTATTCTTGCTCGCGGTGATCACAAGCTGAATCGCATCCAGAATCGTGGATTTTCCGGCTCCGTTCTCTCCGGACAGAAGGGTTGCGTCAGAGAGCTCTATCGTCTCATTGGTAAATCTGTGCCAGTTAATCAGCCTGATCCGCTGTAATGTCTTCATTCGGCTCTTCCTTTCTGTCTTTCCGGTATTGATCCACCAGCTCTGACACCTTCTGGATATCTTCTACCCGCACAGCCATCAGAATAGAATCGTAAATCAGAATTCTCGCATCCTCCTGGGATAGATCACGATCCAGTGTATCAATCAGGTTGTACCGCTTCAGCGTGCGGAGCGCATTGTTCATGGATGTCTTGTCAATCTGCTTATTCCGCACCTTCATCGAGAGGTATTTTTCCTGGATATCACCGACGTTCACCACAACATCAGAAAGCGAAAGCTCACGCTTTTTCTCATCGTAGAGAATACGAAGAATCAGCAAAACAAGAGAATCAATCAGCCTCAGCTGCACGTGGGCGGACCCGTCCCGGCTGACAAGCTGGATCACCCCATACTGCTCACTGATCTCCATGGACAGGCCCAGAATATCAAAGTAATGTTCAAAAACCGGCCGCTGCCGCATGATAAAATAATAGTCATTCCGTGTGCTCTCATTTTTCTTACAGATAAAGCACATGGAGAGAAGACGGCTGCACACCCGGCGAAACTGATCTCTGTCCTTATTGGACATGCCTTCAAATAAATCCACGTTATCTCTGATCCCTTCTGACAATCAAAAAATCTTTGAATCTGTATCCCTTCATGGATACCGTCTCCTGCGGAATGACGCGGTACAGCATCCTCTTTCTCTGTCCATAGAGACGGATATAGATGATGCGGATGAATCGCTCCATGTCTGAGTATGCTGACCGCGCTGCTGACTCGCTGTTTGAGCGTTTCTCATCTGACTGCTTCACAGGCATATCACTGTTGGTATCTTCTCTGCCCTGCAGATTTACAGACACCTCTGCGCCGGAATTTTCGCTGCCTCTCTGTCTGATTCCCGTCTCTTCGTGTAAAGCTTCCGTCTCTTCGTGTAAAGCTCCCGGATCAAGCCGGTCTGCTTTCGCTTCCTCTTCTTCAGGTCCTGCCATCATCAGAATCTCGGATGCATGCATCTCCCTCCTCTCACCCAGGCAGAGGCTGACATAATTTTCAATCTTGCCGGGACTGAGGACATTTTCCAGCTTCTGTTTCATCCGAAGCCGTTTGGCTATGCGCTCCGCCTCATCCACTTCCGCAATCTCAATATCCTGAGGTACAAACTCCTTTTTCCCCTCAATCGGCGCGTACAAAGAATCCATATCCAGAAATTTCCAGGAAAAAAGCCGGATCAGACGGTCTGTCTCCTCCAGCTCATACATACCAGCCGGATCCAGCTCCTCCTCACGCATCCGCTCACCCAGCCGTGTGACAATATTCTTCAGCTGTCCCCGCAGATCCTCGGAGCTGGTCAGCAGGAACTTTGCCCTTGCGATGGCAGCACCCTGATACTTCGTATTCTTCTGATTGATCTCCTCCAGGATGGTATCCATATCACGAAAGGCAGTCATGACCTGATGCAGATAATCCAGTGCCAGATTTCTGGCCTCCTCAACCGAAATCTCCCGTATCTCAGCAATCTCACTGGCTGCCTGATCGAGAAACCTCCTGCTTCGGGCATCTGCCTCCAGCCTGTCCAGGATTTCCGGACGGAATTTCGACACATTGTCACTGGTCACCAGCCGGTGATATGCCTTATCAATCACATTCGTGTAATAATCGTTCAGCAGAGCATCCATGATCTCCTGGATCGTCTGATGCTTTGTGAGATCATCGATATATTTCTTGATATTGGCGTTGAGTGTCTTGAGACCGGTGATCAGCGCATCCGTATTATCCACAATCTGCAGGAGTCCGACACCAGGATTTGCCTTTGCCCTCACCAGATTATAGATGGTGTAGATATATCCCTGATACTCGGTTTTCTTACCACCGGCAATACTCTGGAGCGTCTTGATCATCGTGACCGCATAGTCGCGGAAGTTCACTCTCTGGACATAGCTGTGATCCACATCAATATAGATCCAGCCATATGATTCAAGGCGGCGCAGAATCAGATTGGCTTTGTCCCTGGCACTCATGCCCGTGGTATCCACATCCTCGTCAAGAGCAGGCTCTGCCGCCATCGGAGAGTCAAAATAGTACGTCAGGTCATCCACCAGAACCTCCCGCTCAATGCCGAACGAAAGCTGCTTGGATGTAATTGCAAACAGTCTCTCGATACATTCCCAGTACACCACCTTCCCCGGTGCAGCCAGTGGATGGAAAAAATTCTCCGGAACAGCCTCAAATAACTTGCCCATCTATACCATATTCTCCTGCAGCCTTCCTGCAATAACCGTTCACGTAAAAAATGACTCCCTATCCCAATTCAGCCAGCATCTGTGCCGGATTGTCTGCCGCCTTCACCTTGCCGAACGCCTTCTCAATGATTCCGTTCTCATCAATCAGGTAGGTTGTGCGGACGACACCCATGGTAACCTTTCCGTAATTCTTTTTTTCCTTCCAGACATCGTAAGCCTGGATCACTTTCTTTTCCGTGTCGGAGAGAAGTATAAATGGAAGACCATATTTCTCCTCAAATTTCTTGTGGGAAGCCACGCTGTCCTTGCTTACACCAAGCACTACTGCGCCTTTTTCCTGGAACTGCGGATACAGCTCTCCAAAGGCGCAGGCCTGCTTTGTGCAGCCGGCAGTCATATCCTTCGGATAAAAATACAGAATTACTTTCTTTCCCTTATAATCTGAGAGGCTTCTCATCTCTCCATTCTGATCCGGCAGGGTAAAATCCGGTGCTTTGATTCCTGATTCAAGCATTTTGTTTTCCTCCTGACAAAAAGATCCGACTGAAATTCCGTCACCTGATCAATCATGTATCACACATGATAAATTTTCATTAATCGAATCGATCATTTATCTGCTGTACTGTCTGTAAGCCCCTCATATAGCATCTCGTTATACCGGGCATTTGCTTCCTCGCTGGCTTTTTTCTCCTTCCATGCATCGATTTCACTGCGGATCGCCAGCATCTCGTCTACTATCAGCTCTTCGCTTTTCGGCTTTTCATAGTACAGATAAGCCGTCATCCTCTCAATGGCCTTAGGGCTTCCAAGATACTTTGCGACCATCTCACCCAACTCTGCAGGAAATCCAAGGCTTTCAATGGCTCGTACAAGATCATCCCTTGTTCGTGCCCATAATCTCTGTTCTTTCGTCATAATTATTTTTCTATAAAAAAACGGCATTCATGAATACGAAGTGTATTAACTATCATATTATATATATATATATATATATATATCACGCATTCAGATAGCACAAAACATGTTCTTATCCGTCAGGTCTACAGTTCCAATCCTTTCACAATAGTCTCAGCAACAGGTAGTATCCTAAAAATAAAATAAGAAATTATTCTCATATTATCACGAATGCAGGGAAAACAAAAGCGGAACCGTTCAGTCTTACGGCCCCGCATTTAAAGGAAGGAGAATATGAAAAGAAACATTGTTCTTTGTTTCTATGGCTTTATATTAGCCATAATTTGTGATTTATTCATGTTTCAGTTGTGAACATTTTGCAAACAATCCATTGTGACAAGGAGCCTACTACTGCCACTCTGTCACCTCAGCGTGACAGAGTGGCAGTAGTAGGCTCCTTGTCATAACTTCTAAGCTGTATAAATTTGTCAGGAACACTTGAAAATTATCGCGCCATATAATATTATACTCGCAAGTTAATAACTCGTAAATTAATAAAATGCCTTTTTTTCCATCTGTTTTTGCCTTATATTCAATTTTTGAGGAGGTCTTCCATGATCGGACGAAAAAGTGAATTACAACGTCTGGAGGATATGTACAATAGCTCCAGATTTGAATTTCTCGTTATCTATGGACGCCGGCGTGTGGGTAAAACAACTATTTTGCAGGAATTTGCACATAAGCATAATGTGATTTTCTTTTCTGCACAGGAAAAGAATGACGCCCTTAATCTAACCGACTTTTCCAGAATCATCCAGTTTCACTTTGACAGACATTTTATTGCAAGCTTTCCAGGATGGGAAGAAGCTTTTGGTTATATCACAGGTCAAAGCTCATCTGATCGTGATACAAACAGGAAAACTGTCATAATTATTGATGAATTTCCCTTTGTTGCCAAACAGAACCCCTCTGTGAAAAGTATTCTTCAACACACAATTGATCATGACTGGAAAAACAGAAACATCCTACTCATTTTATGTGGCTCCAGTGTAAGTTTCATGCTGAATGAAGTTATGGGTTACGAAAGCCCGTTGTATGGCAGAGCTACCTCAACAATGGAAGTGTTACCCTTTGACTATCTGGAGAGTGCTGCTTTTTTCCCGCAATATTCCGCTGTTGAGAAAGCCATCGCATATGGAATTCTGGGCGGTATACCAAGATACCTTTCCGAATTTTCTGATCAACTCAGCATCCGAAAAAATATTCGCGATCGGATCCTTACACCCGGTGCGTTCTTATATGATGAGCCATCTGCTATGCTTCACATGGAATTACGAGAGCCAGGTGTATATGCCAGCATTCTGGAAGCTATAGCCAATGGGCACAATAAGATTCATGAAATCTCTGATGCGATTCACGAAGACAATGCAAAGGTAAGCAAATATATTGGCACATTATCTGCTTTACGGCTGGTTCAAAAGTACGCCCCCTGTGGCGAGCCAAAAAACAGTAAAAAAGTGCTGTATTACATAACAGACCAGTATTTCCGATTCTGGTACCGTTATGTCTTTACCAATAAAAGCTATTACGAGTTATTAGGCCCTGAAGATGCTTCACGGGAAATCGAAGAAAATCTAAATGATTTTATGGGTCCAATATTTGAAACAATCTGCACACAATACCTGAAACGTCAGGCAAGAATGCGCAAGCTTCCCTTTATCCCATACCAGATTGGTAAATGGTGGGGAAACAATCCATGCCTGCGGGCACAGGATGATGTAGATGTCCTTGCTATCAACAGAAAAGGAGATGAAGCCATCTTCTGTGAATGCAAATTTACTAACCGTCCAATGCCAATGGAAGAATATGATGATCTACAGAATGCCGCTAAGGCATTTCCGCACATACAGAAAAAGCACTTTATTTTCATTAGTAAAAGCGGATTCACTGAACCAGTTACGCAGAGAGCAATAACAGAAGATACCACCTTGCTTACAATAGAAGATCTTTATCCCTGATCAGTTTCATTCCCAGTGCACACTGTTTTGAAAGCAAAAGTGACAAGGAGTGTGACAAAGTGTCTGGCTCCTTATCACATCAAGTTTCTTCTCACAGAAAATCTGCAACACCGTAATAAAAACAGAAACTCACATACAAGTCAGTTCTGCATACGGATCTGCTGTCCGGTAATCAGCTCGTAAGACACGAGGGAATTGCCATCGAGATCCGTGTGGTGCATGTCTACACCGGTAATCTGGCTGTTCTCATAAGTGATATAATAGTAAATTCCCTTGTCCATGTTGCAGCAGGAACTGTAGATGGTGTACTCGCAGACATCCCTGCCATCCTTGTCGATGCCCAGACGGCAGCATCCCTTCTGCTGCTCCACGGAGCCCAGTATCTTGAAAAACTGGCTGATTCCTGCAGACTCGGTGTCAGCAGGTTCAGAATTCATCTTCGTGAAAGCGACCTTTACAAAACGGGATGCAGAGGACAGATCTCCCGGAATTCCCATGCCTCCCATACCGCGGCTATAAGTATCCAGCGTGACACCCGGAATCAGATTTTGGGAAGGAAGACCAGCAGATGCATTCATGTAGTCCGCCAGATGCGTCATCTGGTAATCAAACGTCGGATTGTTCGTCATGACGCCGACCGGATTCGGGTAGACGGCAGCGCCTCTTTTGGTCTGCTCGAACACAACCGTCTCATTCTGGTCTGCGATCATCCAGTGGAGCGGTGATGGCGGAAGCTGCGGTGCAAAGGCATCATCCGTCAGATTGATCCTTGCGAGAAGTGGTTTTGCCTCTGCTACAGTCCCGCACTGTCCCAGAATCCAGGAAATAAACTCGAAGGAAGCCACATTGTCCTTTCCTTCTGCCACCGTCCTGTAATCTGCATTACCGGGAAAATTGAGACCGGCCATCGACAATCCCTTCTCGTTGGTCGCATCATAGTAGAGCGGATAATCACCCACCACATAGGCCATACCGATCATAGCGTAGTGATGCGGAATTGACGGAAGATGCCGAAATACAAGCTCCTTATTTCTCGGTGTCACGGTCACCGATTCGTGGTAGGAATATTCAAGATCAAGATTTCGTCCAAAATAATGATACTTTCCTGTATACGTTGCTGCTGTGCACATATTATATTCCTTTCTGCAGCAGAATCGCTGCGATTATAAAACTTTATTCTTCCCCGGTCAGATGCAGTTCCTCCGCATGCTTTTTCATCCCCTCTATACAGATCTCTGCCACATCCATGACGTCCATACCCAGCATTTCACATCCCTTGAGAATAAGAGGACGGTCACATCCTGCCGCGAATTTCCTGTCCTTCCATTTTTTCTTAAACGATTTTACAGTCATATCCATAATTCCGTTTGGGCGCATCCTTGCCGCGGCCTGAATGATTCCACTCAGTTCATCTACAGTAAATAAGGATTTCTCCATCACGCTTTCCGGCTTGACTTCATTACAGATTTCATATCCATGGGATAAAATTGCCCGTATATCCTCTTCCGGCACGCCAGCCTCCCGGAGCGGCTCTTCCGTGTGCTTCAGATGCTCTTCCGGATATTTCTCATAATCATAATCGTGCAGGTATCCAACTGCAGCCCAATGTTCAGGATCTTCTCCAAAGTGCTGCGCCATAGCCTCCATACAGGCTGAAACATTTCCTGCGTGAAGTTTCAGATGGTCTTCCGTAACCATTGTATCATTCAGTTTCTTTGCTTCCTGCAATGTCAGCTTTTCCATACATATCGTCATCCTTTCCTGGAAAATATCCACTTCAATTTTAGCGCACCGGATTCATGAAACCAAGATCTTTTTCAAACAACAATCGGGTCAACTTACGAATCGTTCAAAATCATGCATCTTGCTTCATTCAAAAAAGCAATCAAATTACCTGTTGACTTAAGTCTGAAAAGAGACTAATATTGCGTAAGTCCGATTGGAGACTAATTATAGCTGGTGATATTCCATTTATGTAGTTTTACTTTTATGTAGTTTTACTTTTATATAATTTTACTTTTATGTGGTTTTACTTTGATATGGACTTTTATAACTTTTTATATGGAGAAAACAAGAATGGAAAAACAAGCATCTTTCATGCAAAGATTCGACGCAATCAACGATGCGATCAATATGGCTTACCACGACTTAAGTCTTATGCTGGGATTATCCGATGGTGAATCGATGATCCTCTATATTCTATACGGTGATAAAACAGTCACACAAAAGGAAATCACGCAGCGAACCGGTATCAGCAAGCAGACCGTCAGCTCCGCGGTGCAGAAACTGGTAAAAAAAGGCATTCTGGAAAAGCCGGCAGGGCTTCGCAATGAGCCCCTTCGGCTTACCTCCTCCGGCCATCAGATTCTGGAGGAAAAGACCGGCTGTATTGTTCACATTGAAAATCAGATTCTGGCTGACTGGACACCCGAAGAACAGCAGCAGTTCCTGTCGCTGAACCAGCGTTATCTTGATCGGCTTCGAGAAGAAATCAACCTGCTTGCCTCACAACAAAAGAAGAAATAGACAAGGAGACTTTATCATGAACCGCATTCAGTTATCAGACCACTTCACCTACGGGCGGCTGATCCGATTTACACTCCCATCCATCCTGATGATGATTTTTACTTCCATCTACGGCGTTGTGGATGGATTCTTCGTATCAAATTTCGTAGGCTCCACACCCTTTGCTGCATTGAACCTCATCATGCCTTTTATTATGCTGTTTTCTGCGATCGGCTTTATGTTCGGAGCCGGTGGCAGTGCACTGACTGCTCTTACGTTGGGGACCGGCAAACAGAAAAAGGCCAATGAGATTTTTTCGCTGGTACTCTACACATTGCTCCTTCTGGCCAGTCTCTGTGCAGTGGTGGGGTTTGTGTCTGCGCCAAAGGTAGCACAGCTTCTTGGCGCCACCAGGGAAATGCTGCCCTACTGTGTCACCTACGCCCGTGTATGTATGCTTGGTCTTCCCGCTTTCATGCTGCAGAACTGCTTCCAGACATTTCTCATAACAGCCGAGCGTCCCCGTATGGGATTACTTGTGACAGTCCTGGCCGGTGTGACAAACATGATTCTGGATGCCCTGTTCATGGGTGTGCTCCGCTGGGGAATTGGCAGCGCCGCAGCCGCTACCATCATCGGACAATACATCGGCGCAGTGATCCCTCTGGTATATTTTCTGATGCCCAATCGTTCCCGGCTCCGGCTCGGAAAAACGCATTTTGACGGAAAAGCCCTGATCAAGGTCGTAACCAACGGCTCCTCGGAATTTCTCTCCAACGTTTCCATGTCCGTGGTCAACATGCTCTACAACTGGCAGCTGATGCGGATTGCAGGAGAAAACGGCGTTTCAGCCTACGGCATTATCATGTACACGAATTTCATCTTCGTAGGCGTCTTTTTCGGATACTCCATGGGTATGTCGCCGATTGCCGGGTACGATCTTGGTGCGCAGAACACGTCCGAACTCCAGAACGTATTTAAACGCAGTATCCAGATGATCGCCGTCTCCGGTGTTGTAATGACCATTGCAGCCATCTCCGCTGCAGGTCCTCTTGCATCCATCTTCGCCGGGAAAAGCCCGGAGCTGTTCAACATGACAACGAAGGCGATCCGACTGTACTCGCTTTCCTTCCTCATTATGGGTTTTAACATTTTCGGTTCTGCCTTCTTCACGGCAATGAACAACGGAGCAATATCCGCATTGATTTCCTTCCTTCGGACACTACTGTTTCAGGTCGCAAGCGTATTGCTTCTGCCCCTGCTGCTGGGTATAAACGGAATCTGGCTGTCCATTGTCACTGCTGAGTGCATGGCTTTTGCTGTGACGCTGTTTTGCTTTATCCGATACAAAAATGTATACCATTATGCCTGATATGCCTGAGGGGCAGACTTTCCTCACCCGTGGTATTCATCATAATTGTCTTCTGCATTTTCCTTCTCTTCCAGCAGCCGCCTGCAGATACAGGTCATAATATTCCACAGTATTGACCATCGAAAATGCAGAGTAATTGATGAATCCCACAGGAATTCTACCGATGGTGGAAATTCATCATCCTTTTCCCAATACTGGAACCAACAGTCGATCCCCTCAAAAACAGGAATTATATAACTGACATCCCCTCTTTCCGCCTTCCTTCCGCCAAGCCTCTCGCAAGCTCTTGCGAGAAGTTCCGGTTTCTCTTCAAACGGCTTCAGATAACCGACATATCGGGTAAGTGAAGTGTCCGTTGTATTATCGCAGAGCTGTGCAATCGTTTTCCATGTTCCCACCGGCTGTGGTTTCAGCGGCGACCTGGTCAGCAGTTCATAAACCGAGGCCATTTCATCACTGTCCGCCTCCCTGCCCTCACAATACATCTGTCCGGTCTTCCGCATGATCGTGTAGGTTCTCCCGAGAAAACCGATTTCCATGGTTTCCTCATCATGCCTGAGGCCAAAAATCCTCAGGATTTTTTCCTGATCGAATTTCAGAAAACGCCCTCTTGACGCCTCTCTGGCGCGCAGTTCCTTCGCTCCTCCATCTGATGTTTCCGGCATAATATGTCTCCCTTCCAAAAATCGTGTGTATCCCTACAAGATGATCCATGCAAATGATTCCGGAAAAAAGCAATGCTTAAGCACGATCATTATCCTTTACCTTCGTTCGGTTCATTTTACAGCAATCCAGCGGCTGACTGCCAAACTCCTTCTTATTCTCCGCTGCCATGCGTTTAAGATAGGCATTCCATGTCTCCTTTATCCTCTTGAATATATTCATAGCTATAAATCCATCCTTTCAACTCAACCCGAATCGGTTTCTTTCTCTATAATAATAAAACAGATCATGAAGCCAATCAAACGTTGTATAGTCCTGTTCTGCAATACAGATTACAAATTCCTTTTCAAAATTTCTACACTATGAATATTCAGACTCTTAAAAAATATAGCAAAATCAGCGCTCGACTATTGAGACATAGAAGAATCTTGACAAGAAGGAAGCGCTTCCTGAGAAGAAGACGATCGCAAGGTCAATGCTTTTATACTCTTCATAAAAATGAAAAGGGGCTGCCACTTAGTGCGACAGCCCCTTTTCAAATCCTATTTATTTACCATTCTGCCAGTTTTTCTGACATATCTGCTTCTTCCATTTGCAGGCACTTTAATACCCTATGGCATACGCAATACAGATCAGAACAACCTGCGCAATAAACATGATTCCGAACAGCGGCGTGACAAATTTATACCACTTCCGGATCGGAACCTGAATAATGCCGCACATCATGCAGACCATCGTTGGCCAGAAAATATTGGAGAATCCATCTCCGAACTGAAAAGCAAGCACTGCGAGCTGTCTGGAAAGCCCTGTCGCGTCCGCAAGGGAGGACATGATCGGCATGGAAACGGCCGCCTGCCCAGGCCCGCTTGGGATAAAGAAATTCAGGATATTCTGGATGACCAGCATCAGGATAGCGCTGAAATAACCGGATGTTCCTTTCAGGAGTCCGGCCATACCATGAACAACCGTGTCTATAATGCCTCCATTTGTCATAATGACGCTGATCGCATTGCTGAACCCGATCACCATCATGCTGAACACACAGCCGGAGCCGATTTCTACCATCTCATTGGCAATTTTCGAAGGTCCCCATCCATTGATAAAACCGACAGCGATATTCCCAATAAGAAAAAGACCGATGATCTCCTCAAGATACCATCCCCAGTGGATTGCTCCGAAGATAATAAAGAACAGAATGACCACGAAAACAGTGACACTGAGCCACTGCCGCACGGTGATTTTGTTGTCTGTCAGTCTGATGCCCGCATCTTTTTCAGGCGTGTCCGCAAGAAGGCTTTTTTCCGGATGTTTTTTTACCTTGTCCGCATAGCGCATGACGTAGACAATCAGAATCCCCATAAAAATAACGAAGCAGAGAATCCTGAATTTAAGTCCGGAATAGATGGGCACCTCGGCAATGGCCTGCGCCACACCGATTGTATAAGGATTGAAGGTTGCGGAAGCAAATCCGGTAAAAACGGCCAGATACACAATTGCGCTTCCGACAATACGGTCATACCCCATTGCAATCGCAAGGCTGATGCACAGAGGGAACATGCCGAACGTCTCCTCCGCCAGACCTGCAACAGACCCCATCAGTCCAAAGCTGATCATGATGATGGGCAGAAGCAGCCGGCTTTTATCCTTCAACCTGTAGATGATCCTTCCGAAAAACGCATGGAATACACCGCATTTCAGAAGGGTCCCGATAAAGCAGTATGCAAACAGTATACAGAAAATAATGCCGGCGCTGTTTTCAAACGCCTGTCCGATACAGACAAACATTTCAAACGGAGAAACCGGCGTCTGGTCCTTGTAATGAAAAGACGAGGGATCAATCACGGTCTGCCCGGCACTATTTTCATAACGGTCATAGCTCCCAGCCGGAATGGTATACGTAAGAACCATGGCGAGAACCATAAACAGGAAAATGATGACAAAGGAATTCAGTTCCATGCTGCCAGGATGCAGTTTTTTCTTTACCTTTTTGGAACATGTTCTAATCTGTTTCAATATCACCACTTTCCTTTCACGCTTATGCTGTTTCTGTGTCTTTTCTGCGGATGTTAATGATGATGGAAAGCACGCAGGCCGCCGCAACGATTCCGCCATAGATAAAGAACAGATCACGGAAATTATCCGTATGCATAAATGCCATCAATGCGCTCATTACATAGGGCATCGGGAAATACGACAGGGAGTTTGCAGTGGTCACGATTCCCGTTGCTGTTCCAACCATATTCTCCGGAACAACTACCGTCGCCCGGAAGAACCAGAATGAATAAACGGTGCCCCATCCCATACCAAACATGATGCATCCGATCACCGCCGTCGGTTTGCTCGGAACAAAATACATCAGAAAAATACCTGCAGCGATCAATGCATATGCCGGAATCGTAATTCTGGTTTTCAGCTTTGCATAAACCCACCCGAATGCTGTGCAGCAGGCGAATGAGCTGATTGTCTGGATAGAGCTCAGCATTCCTGTAAAGGATGAAGTCCCAAGATTGTTTCCGGAAACGTAGAGATCAATATAGGTAAATACCGACATGGCTGCAAAGCTTACAATGAAAAATGCCAGGGCCAGTGGGATCAGGTGCTTCGCCCATCCCTTCGGTCCTTTTACCTTCTCTCCGGTTTCTGCGGCACTTTTTATCGGAGGACAGGAAGGAACAAAAAGCAGGGCAAGAACCGCAACAACCAGGGTAAACCAGTTTGGAGACGGTGCCATTTTCCAATTCAGATCTCCGAAAAATCCATACAACAATGCCAGAGCAGCTCCAACCAGCGCCATTACGCCGTTGTAAATACCAAGTGCCTTGCTTCGGACGCTTTCGTCCGAAAAGGTATCTGAAATAATACCGACAGCAGACACGCTGACCATTCCATAGCACAGGCCTCCATTGAAAGAAGCCATGACTACAAGGCCAATGTTGCTTGGAAGAAGCGCAAATGTCGCACCTGTCAGAGCAAATAAAACCAGTCCTGCAATAAACAGCCATTTCTTGTTCATCATGTCACTGATTTTTCCAACAGCCAGGCAGGCAAAAAGGCCTATGATGCCGGGGAGGGCCATGGCCAGATTTACCGCCCACTCCGCATAATTGGCGTACAGCTTTGTCATAATAACGCTGTAAAAAGTAGTTCCCATGATCGCTATATTGCTGAGACACATGACAATCATGAAAATCAGCTTTCTGCTTTTACTGAGTTCCTGTTTCATTTCTGCGTCACCTCCCCATATCAGAACATGACTTTGCTCATTGCATCAATCTCTTCCGATACAGCCTCATACACGCCTTCAAAAGTGGACATGTCCAGGCCCTGCGTGGTATTGGGGATATAGAAACGCTTTCCATAGGCCCTGCATGCACGCTGTACTTCCGCTTTAACTTCTTCCCTGGTCCATCCCGGATGATCTACCGTTGCGGAATTAATACCGCCCATAAACGTGATTTTTCCGCCGTATTTTTCAATCATTTCCGGAATGTTGTTGGTCGTCATAACACCCTGCCAGATATCGACGCCCATATCAATCATCTCCGGGACCAGCGTCTCCGCATAGGAATCGGAATGATGTACGATCAACTGCACACCGTGCTCTTTGTAATATCCGTAAATCTGCTTATAAGACGGAAGAATAAACTCATCAAACATGGCGGGTGAGATAAACGTAGAGCGCTGGCTCCCCCAGTCATCATGATGGAACAACGCATCCGGATGCAGATGGCTGCACAGAGTGTCCGCATACTGAAGCTCCCAGTCCGTCAGGTACTTGATCAGGTCATGCATCTCCTCCGGCTCTTCGTAAAAATTCATCATGGCATCTTCCATGCCCATCAGATAATGCAGCCTCTCAAAGATTCCAGGCGCAATGAAAACACAGGCAAACTGCTCTTTCCTGTCAATGGCCTCCATCTCTTTGATCGCGGCTTCCCAGTCTGATTCCGGAAACAGGACATTCGGAGCCTTAACCTTTTCCCGCCACTCGGTAATGTCCTTTAATACCTTATGTGCATCATCATGTACCGGGAACGGACCCGGCGTACCTTCCGGCCAGGACAGTGTAATCCCCCAGCTGTTGGTGATATTCTTCTGTCCATACTCCGGATAAGGATCTGTCAGGTCATATGGGTCCTGGTAGATCATATGCAGATACTCAAACTGATTCACAAACCTGTCCGGATGTCCCCCGTGAATTGTCTCCAGCAGATTTTCTCTTTTTGTAAGCATTTTTCCTCTCTCCTTCTGCTTTGTTTTTTGTAAAAAAGGTATAAAAATTACGCATAAAAAACGGCGCCGGTTTTTTGTGCATATTGTTCAAATTATTTGATTTTTTTCATACTTATTGATTGATTATTACCTTTTATCTATACTATACACAAATAATACCGTTTCTTCATCAATCAAAATATATGTTTCTGAATGAAGTGTTTTATACATTTTGTATGAAACAAGGAGTACATTATGCGTCTCAATCTCTATATCATTGAAGATTACCTCTCCAATTATCCTGCAGCAGGCCATTCCTGCTGTTCTCCCGCCTATACATGCGGGCTAGATGATGTGAGCATTTACAGATCCGGAGAAATCCTGCAGTCTGATATTGTCTATCTCCTTACGCCTTCTTCCGAAATAAAACCCGGATATGGAGAAGGTGGCACCTATATTCTTCTGTCTGATTCTGGGGAAAAAGCATCTGATATGAAGTCGTTTAAAAGCCTGCCGGAAAAGTCCAATTACCTGATTCTGGATACGATGGATGTGCTGGGTGTTCTGTTTTCTGTGCAGAAGATATTCCGTACTTTCCGGGAATGGGAACAGAAACTGTATCAAATGGTCAGCAGCGACGCGCCGCTTAAAGCAATTGGTGCAAGCGCGCTTCCTTTTCTGTACAACCCGATCTGCATGGACACTGCCAGTCTGCGGAATGTTTTTCTCTGCGAGCGCAGCAAACCTGCCAATCTCAGAATTTTTGTTAATGGGGAGGAAGGACAATACGAAGATGAGGCGACCATCGAGGCATTCCGGCTGGACCCGGACTTCCGCAAAAGTGTGGACCAGACAGAGCCTGCCATTTTTCCATCAGACATCATGGGGTACCGGATCCTGTATTACAATATCCGCGTACAGGGTGTCTATGTCTGCCGCCTGATGGCCCTGGAAGTAGACCGTCCATTCAGAAACAGTGATACAGCGCTGATCAAAATTCTGGCAGGCTTTGTAAAGCTTGCCATGCAGCGAAAAAACATCAATCTCGACAACCATCCAAAGCATTTCGAGGAAAGCCTGGTAAATCTGATACATGGCATCAAGCCGGACGAGGCGGTCCTCAATACGGCTCTGGAACAGTATGGATGGTCATCATCCGGGAACTTTCTGTGTCTTGTCCTTCCGGTCCCGGAAAATGACAAAGAACTTCACACAGTATCCACACTGATGACCAAACTGGAGAATCTGTTTCACGGAAGTGTCCTGATCAGAAATGGAAGTGAGCTGATCATGGTGATTGATCTGGCAATTGCCAGATTAAGCAGAGACGAATTTTTATCCCAGCTGATTTATATCATCCGGGAGAACTTTTTAAAAGCAGGCGTCAGCCTTGCTTTTGAAGATCTGAAGCAGCTGAAGGATTACTATCAGCAGGCACGGTCTGCCTGTGAACTCGGGCAGAAATATGATCCAATGATCTGGTGCTACCGCTATGAACAATATGAGATGACGGATCTGTTGACCATCATCTCTGCACACTACCGTCCGGAATCGCTGTATCCACACGGCCTGCGCAGGCTGATATCCTATGACAGACAGCATCACACGCAGTTTACCAGGTCGCTGAAAGCGTATCTGGAAAATGATACACATATTAAGGCAACAACCCAGGAATTGTACATTCAGCGCGCAACCTTCCTGTACCAGCTGAAACGCATTACTGAAATAACAGGGTTCAATCTGAACGACAAAAAAGTCCGGCAGGAATTACGTCTGATCTTCCAGCTGGTTGATTTTACTCATAGCTCCCGGTGAAATAGTGTTGTATTTTCTGGTAAGTTTCAGAATTCCTCAACTATGCATATTAGCGCCATGAAAAATAATCCCTCAAAAATTAACACGCAGCTTATAAAGACGGATGTCATTGATTGAGAAAGATGGCCACTATAAGATTGCCATTGATTTGCCCGGGTCGAATCAATCAACCCGGGCTTTGTTTGTAGAACGGAACACCCTGCAAGAAAAACCACACAGGAGGAAAAGACAGCAGAACGAACGAGTCTGGAGAGACACCACTTCGCGTTGTAATAAATAACGATTATGATACCATTGTATTTGTATAGTATTATTGTGATTTGGTGGTTGTATGATAAAAAAGAAGACTGGAATTATTTTTTTAATCGTTGTAGCTGTCATAATAATCGGAGTTGCTGCTCATCAGAAACAACAGGCATTTTATAATTCTCCTGAACAGGTCCAAAAGCGACGAGACAGCTCCCGTTAGAATCAGTCAGAGATTTTTTATCTGTCAGTCTTGTACAGGACCCGCTCTATGGCCTCCTTCCAGCCATCATATTTCTTCTTCCGCAGTCCCTGATCCATCTTCGGCTTATAGTAAGTATGACGGATGTGGTTAAAAATCATGTCCGGATGATAGAGTCCCACCGCGATCCCCGCCGCGTAGGCCGCACCCATGCCGGAGAGTTCCGGCAGCTCGGGGATATTGACCACGGTATTGGCCATATCACTCTGGAACTGCATCAGATACTCGTTGCCCGTAGGGCCGCCGTCAACGTGAAGCTCAGGAACGGATTTCCCGGTCTCCTTGCGCATCAGCTCCACAAGATCCGTGATCTGGTAGCTGATGCTCTCCAGACACGCTTTGACGATCTCATTTTTTCCCGTTGTCCTGGTAACTCCCGTCAGCATACCGGTCGCATCCGCATCCCAGTAGGGTGCGCCAAGCCCTGTAAAGGCTGGAACAAAATAAGATCTGTCCTCAGGGTTCGCCTGTGCCGCCAGAGAACCTGTCTCCCAGGGCCCGTCGATCAGACACACCTGGTCCTTTAACCAGGTAATCACTGCGCCGGTATAGTTAAGGTTTCCTTCCAGCACATACTCCACTTTTCCGTTCATGCCCCAGGCAAGAGAAGTGACGATATCTTTGCTTTCGTACATTATCTCTCCCGTGTTCATCATCACGGAAGAACCGGTACCGTAAGTGGCCTTGATTTCCCCCGATCTCCTGCAGTTCTGGCCGAAGAGCGCGCCGTGGCTGTCTCCCAGCACGCCTGTAATGGGAACTTCCTTCGGAAGAATTCCCAGAAGGCTCGTCATCCCGAACACAGAATCCGACATCACCACCTCGGGCAGTGCCGATTCCGGGATCTTGAAGCTCTTGAGGAGCTCCGGATCCCACTGCAGTGTACGGAGGTTAAAAAGCTGCGTCCTGGATGCGTTGGAATAGTCCGTCCTGTGAACTTTTTTTCCAGTCAGATGATAAACGAGCCAGCTGTCAACAGTCCCGAAGGCGAGCTCTCCCTTTTCCGCTAATCTTTCCGCTTCCGGAACATTCTCCATGATCCACTGCATTTTCGACGCAGGAAAATAAGGCGAGAGGTTGAGACCTGTTTTATTTTTGATGGTCTGCGCTTCCCCAGCCTCCTCATGTACCCTGCAGATCTCTTTTGCCCTGGCGCACTGCCAGACAATGGCGTTGCAGACCGGCTCGCCAGTATTTTTGTTCCAGGCAATCGAGGTCTCTCTCTGGTTGGAGATGGCAAAAGCCAGAATGCCGGCAGGATCAATACCGGCTTTCGTAATCACATCCCGGCACACACCGAGAACATTCTGCATAATTTCCAGCGGATCATGCTCCACCCATCCCATATCATTTACGATCTGGCGATGAGGGCGGTCTGCCCTCGCCGTCAGATTGCCCTCTCCGTCAAAAAGAAGGCCCTTGGTACCCTGAGTGCTCTGATCCACCGCAAGAATATATTTTTTCATTTACTTCAGCAGTTCCTTTGCTTTTTTTGCAATGCCTTCCCCGTTCAGCCCGTAGTAATCGAAGACTTCACTGGAAGTTCCCGTGATTACAGGTGCATCCGGAAGGGCCATGGTCACGCAAGTCTTCGGACAGTTCTCTCCCACGACCTGTGCCACCATAGAACCAAGTCCTCCAAAGGGCGAGTGCTCCTCTACAGAGATGACTGCCTTTGCGTTCGCAGCAGCCTTAATGATGGCATCTTTATCCAGAGGTTTTACACAGTACATATCTACAACGGTGGCGATGATCCCCTCTTTTGCCAGAAGATCTGCCGCATCAACTGCCTTTCTCACCATCTCGCCGGTGGCGATGATCGCCACATCCGATCCCTCACGGATAACAGTCGCCTTGTCCATCTCAAAAGGGATGTCCTCCTCGGTGTAGACATCCTCCACCGGATTTCTTCCCACCCGGATGTAGGCACACTTCTGATCCTTCAGAAGCGCCTCGGTGAGCTTTCTCGTCTGATGACGATCGCTGGGAAGATAAACTCTCATATTGGGAATGGCAGACATTGCAGCGATATCCTGAGCGCTGTGGTGACTCATTCCCAGGGCCCCGTAGCTGACGCCACCGGAAATACCGATCAGCTTCACATTCGTATCAGAATACGCGCAGTCCACTTTGCACTGCTCATAGCTTCTGGTTGTGAGGAAGGATGCAGGAGATGCCGCAAATGGTTTCTTTCCCGCCTTGGCAAGACCAGCGGCAATGCCCACGAGATCCTGCTCGGCGATTCCTACTTCTATGGACTGCTCCGGATATGCCTCAAAGAAAGGAGTCAGTGAAGCGGAACCTCTGGAATCGCTGCAGAGCACGACAATGTCCTTATCGTTTTGCGCATTCTCCATCAGCACATCACAGATAACCTTACGATTGGCGATCTTATTCATTCTCGAGTTCCTCCTTCTTTGCTGCAAGGTCCTTCATGATCTCCTCGTATTCTTCCTGGTTCGGCAGATGATGATGCCATCCCGCCTGGTTCTCGCATACCGGGGATCCCTTGCCCTTGATCGTATTGGCAATGACACAGGTCGGCTTTCCCTTTACGGTTTCAGCCTCTTCAAAAGCCTGATCCAACGCCTCGATATCGTTTCCATCAACCGTGATCACGTGCCATCCGAAGTCGGTTACTTTGGCCTTGAGATTCTCCAGAGCCATCACATCCTCGGTATTTCCCGAGATCTGAAGGTGGTTCCTGTCGATGACCCAGACCAGATTGTCCAGCTTATACATCGCTCCGGACATCGCGCCTTCCCAGTTGGATCCCTCCGCGAGCTCTCCGTCTCCGGTCACCACATATACACGGTTGCTCTTTTTATCCATCTTGGAGGCGAGCGCAATTCCAACCGCAACAGGAATTCCGTGTCCGAGAGAACCGGAGTTCATCTCAATTCCAGGAAGCTTATTGTTCGGATGACCTATGTAAGGCGAACCAAATTTGGAAAACCTTTTTGTCACATCCTCAAGATCCAGGAATCCCTTCTCACAAAGGACTGCGTAGTAGGCCTCCATGGAATGACCCTTGGAGAGGATGAACATATCGCGGTCCGGATCATCGGCCTTGTCCGGTCCCACATTCATCTGGCGGAAATACAGGTCTGTCAGGATCTCCATGACAGAGAAATCGCCGCCGATATGTCCGCCGCCTCCTGCCATGATGATATTCAGAGTATCCTCACGGAGCTTATAAGCCAGCGCTTTTAAATTTTCCATTCTCATTCTCCTCTCAGATATGCCTTCACATCTTCTTCAATCGGATCATAAAAATCAGGTTTGATTCCAAGGTATTTGCATGCTTCATACAGAACCGGCACCACGTTTCCGTGAACCGCTACGCAGTGATGGATGTACGGTCCCTCTACCAGCTTGGCTTCCAGTCTCTTCAGGTTCTCCACCTCGATCCAGAGATAAGTGCCCTTCGTGTAAGGGCCGTCAATCCCCTTCGCGTTGCCCAGAAGAAGAGAATACTCCCCATTGTCCCCGTCAAATCTCGCGAGCGTCAGATCGCCGTGCTTCGCCTCAGCAAATACAGAACCATTGTATTCGAAAGCGACCGGAACACCGATGGTCGGCTTCTCTTTTGCCACGGATATCGGCCACGGTCCGCAGTGCTGCAGAAGCTCTCCGTTCTCATTGTCCGGATGACGCACGGTCCAGTCTGCAAACATACTTCTCTTTTCGTTCATTGTGGCAGCTTCTACCATAACCTGAGAGATCGCACCGTGAATGTCGGTCTCGCAGACAACCGGAAGTCCCTCTTCATTCAGAAGAGAGTTCGCCGCACAGGGCATGATTCCGATCTCGCCCTGAAGTGCGTTCCAGCACTGAATGGCGATGGCGCTGCATCCATACCTGGTGGCGAGGTTCCGCATAGCGACCTTCATTGCCGCCACGTTCTCCAGAAGGTCATCCCTGATCTCGCAGATCATGTTGGTCTTGCAGTAATCCACAACCTCGGATACCTTCGAAGCTTCCTCCGCCTTCACTCTCCTGATCTCCGTGGTGAGCTCCGGAATCGGGATCGGTGCCAGCTGGATGTTGAACTTCTCCAGAAGCTCTCCCTCGTTGCACATGGTGGACCAGAAATCATACGGCCTCGTTCCAATCTGAAGGATGCGCAGACTGCGAAACTTCTTTACCACGTTGCAGACTTTCTGGAAATCTTTCACACCGCGCTCAAACTCCGGATCATCCAGTCTGCAGTTCGTCATATAGGTAAAAGGAATCCGGAATCTTCTGAGGACCTTTCCAGTCGCGAAAAGACCGCACTGAGAATCCCTGAGGCGCATGCCGTCCGGCTCCGGTCTCTCATCTCGCGGTCCCCAGAGAAGTACAGGCACGTTCAGATCCTTTGCCAGGCGGGCGCACTCATACTCGGTGCCAAAATTAGCGTGCGGCAGGAAGAGGCCGTCCACCTTTTCTTTCTTGAACTTCTCCGCAATACGGATACGGTCATTATCATCGTAGAGGAGCCCCTCTTCATTGATGTCAGTGATATCCACATACTCAATGCCAAGCTCATCCAGTTTCTTTCTTGTCAGGTTCGCGTACTTTACTGCGTCCGGCGCACTGAAGATACTTCTTCTGGTCGGCGCAAATCCCAGCTTAATTCCCATTTCTTTTCTCCTTTTCTGTTTCCTGTAAAGTGTCTATTTGGAACAAATGTATTTCACTTTCTTATAACAAATGTTAAATATGTTTCACTTTCCGTGGATGAAAATTATTTCCTCTAGTTCAACTTATTCTCAATCTGCTGAATCCATAGTAAAATTTCTGAGGCTTTAATACAACGGAAAATAAAGTATAATTTACTTTATTTTTACTTTATTCCTTTCCATCTTCAGCTAAATGTTTTATTATAATCGTCAGGAAATTATATGCGAAAGTACCCTGATTTTCATTGACCTTCATTTACAAATACGGGAACATCGACGAACTGTCTGGAAAGGAACGCTATGTCTGCTACTGCAAAGGAAATCGCTAAAAAGCTAAATCTTTCAGAAACCGCCATCTCTCTGGCCTTGCGGGGAAAGCCGGGTGTGAGCACCGCCACACGGAATCTGGTCCTGAAGACTGCGCAGGAAATGGGCTATGATTTTGTACGGACGACCAGTCAGGGTCAGATCAAGGGAACGATCTGCCTGGTCATTTATAAGGCGCACAATGCCATCCTGTCCTACACGCCTATTTTCAATGAGATCGAAGACGGAATACGAACCGCCACCCATGACCGGGGTATACCACTAAAAATTTTTCAGTTCTATGAGCACATGGATCATCTAAAGAATTTATTTGAAGAATTGAGAATGGCAGATTGTGCCGGGATCATCCTACTCGGTACCGAATTGGAAGAAAATGTGGCTGCCTTATTCGCCGAACAGTCTGTGCCAGTAGTGGTTCTGGATTCCTATTTTCACAATCTGCGATGTGACAGCGTCGGCATCAACAACCGGACAGGAGCATACATCGCCACCTCTCATCTGATCCGCTCAAGAGAAGGCAATCCCGGGCATCTGACCTCCTCGTACCGGATCGAAAATTTCATAGAGCGAAGAGAGGGTTTTCTGGACGCAGTCCGCGAGAACGGCCTCAGCATCGATGCGTGTCCGACCATTTCACTGGCACCATCCTTCGAGGGAGCCATGACAGATATGCTTTCCTATATAGATAGCGGAAAGCCTCTTGCCAGGAGCTTTTTTGCAGATAATGACATCCTCGCCATTGGGGCAATGAAAGCCATGAAGGTCCGGGGAATCAAGATTCCGGAAGACGTGGCGGTCATAGGATTCGACAACATCTCTGAGGGCCGGATCACCGAGCCGGCCCTCACCACCATGGATGTCCCCAGAAAGATTCTGGCGGAGCACGCCGTCAGCCGCCTCCTACACCGGATCAAAATGCCTGCGGACTACCCCATTACCCTGCAGATTACCCCGCGGCTTGTGAAGCGATTTTCATTATGAATGTACCTGATAAAAGATCTCTTCAGTTGTCAGGATACGGTGAAGAGATCCCTTAAAAACCCATTTATAAGTGCATGGACATTTGAAGGGCATTTATGTGGCAGGATTTAAAAACTCAAAAAAAATAGCACTTACCTATTTACAGTGCTAATAACCAGTCTCGAGAATGGTTACCTGACCATTGAGACAAAGAAGGTTCTCAACAAGAAGGAAGAAGACAATCGCGATTAAAGGCTGATGTTTTCACTCTTCATGCATAAAAAAGAAATTGATAGATGTGTTTACGCTCGGGTTGAGCAATCAACCCGGGTTTTTTTGTAAGTGTATTCCCTCTATTCTGTCTATCCTGTATTTTGATATATTTGATTCCTGAACGAAACACTGCCAGTTTATTACCTGCCCTGTGCGTGTATATTTACCTGCGAATTCTGTTTCCGTGAAAGGAAACCGGAAATGCAAGTTATTTTAGCACACAAAAAACGGAACCGTCAGTCATGCGGCTCCGCTTTCTAAAGGAAGGAGAATACGAAAAAGAAACATTGTATTTTGTATCTATGTTTCTTATACTATCCTTCCTTTGTGTTTTAAGTTTGTTTCAGGTGTGAATACTTTGAAAATAATCTAAAGACAAAATTAAAAAATGAAACGGGAAAGAAATCAGCCACCCAGCTCTATCATGCGGTCAATACATTTTCTGGCATCACGGATCGTCTCATCCGGAAGCACGATCTCTTCACCACCTGCGCCCTGAACAGCATGGAGAACGTCAGCGAGCGTAGTCATTTTCATATTGTGGCAGACACATTCCCTGGAGAGAACATAGAATCGCTTATCCGGGCAGCTGAATTGCAGATGCTGCACAATACTTGCCTCTGTGCCGATGATAAACTCCTCTGCGTCAGACTCCTGCGCGAATTGCAACCCGGGTTGAATACCGGAACAAATTTGCACATCATACAAAGAAAACAGACGCAGTCCGCTATGCCGGCTAAGGGAGGAATAAAAAAATGTTTGATCCGATCACCTTAAAATTACATGCAGACCCGCTTATTATGAGTGCTCTGCAGGAGGATATCACCAGCGAAGACGTCAGCACCAACTGCGTCATGCCCACACCAAAAAAGGGAACGGTTGACCTAATCGCAAAGGAGGATGGCATCATCTGCGGCCTGCAGGTATTTGAACGGGTTTTCACTCTGCTGGACGACAAAACAGAAACAGAATGCTTCGTTCAGGACGGGGATTCCGTAACAGCCGGACAGCGCCTGGCCTGTGTCACAGGAGATATCCGCGTACTGCTATCCAGTGAGCGTACCGCCCTGAATTATCTGCAGCGTATGAGCGGCATTGCCACCTATACCCATGAGGCGGCAGCGCTGCTGAAGGGAACCAAAACCTGGCTTCTGGACACGAGGAAGACAACCCCCAACAATCGCCTGTTTGAGAAATATGCCGTGCGTGTTGGTGGTGGGCATAATCACCGCTACAATCTGACAGATGGTGTTCTGCTGAAGGACAATCACATCGGAGCCGCAGGCAGTGTTACAAGGGCAATTCAGATGGCCCGGGCCTATGCACCCTTTGTGCGCAAGATCGAGATTGAAGTGGAGACACTGGATCAGGTGAAAGAAGCGGTCGCTGCAGGCGCCGATATCATCATGCTGGACAACATGACCCATGAGGCGATGGCAGAAGCAATGCGCATCATTTCCGGCAGGGCAGAAGTCGAGGTATCGGGAAATGTCACAAAGGAAAAAATCGCCGCATTAACGGACCTCGGCGTCAATTACATCTCAAGCGGTGCCCTGACACATTCAGCGCCTATTCTGGATCTGTCCTTGAAGCATCTGCACGCACTCTGAATGATAACGAAATATATCATGATATTGGGGTAAT
This sequence comes from Bilifractor sp., assembly GCA_051879715.1. Classification (GTDB taxonomy): domain Bacteria; phylum Bacillota; class Clostridia; order Lachnospirales; family Lachnospiraceae; genus Bilifractor. Next base: position 6,119 of record JBJEMO010000055.1, on the reverse strand, counting down.
GATGTATACTCCAAATCATTATGAGACAGGAGAATCACATTGACTGGAAATCAAAGAAGACAGGAAATTCTGAATTGTTTGCAGTCCAGTGTACCTCCAGTTTCGGGAGGTAAGCTGGCCAAGCGTTTTTCTGTAAGCCGTCAGGTCATCGTACAGGATATCGCCCTGCTCCGCGCTGAAGGAAATCAGATCCTTTCAGCAGCGCGGGGATACGTTCTGGCAAAACCAGAGGCACGCAAGACCCGCGTGTTCAAGGTACACCATACACCAGAACAGGCGGCAGATGAAATGAACCTCATTGTGGACTGCGGCGGCAGAATTGAGGATGTATTTATCTATCACAGAGTATACGGCGTTATCAAAGCCCCGATGCATATTGCATCCCGTCTTGACATAAAACGCTATGAGGACGAGCTGTCAGGCGGAAAAAGCCTTCCCCTCTCCAACGCCACGTCCGGCTACCACTATCACACTGTCTCAGCAGAAAGCGTCCAGGTACTTGATATCATACAGAAGGAACTGGACCGGCACGGTTATCTGGCAAAGCTTCAGGATTATGAGCCGGTTGATTTCTGGAAGACATCCTGACCCGCAGCCCCCAGACAAAAGGTGTCAGTTACGTCCAGCTTTCTTTCCGGGAATATCCGTGCGGATGAAAACAAATTCCGTACCGGACGAGCGATCGGCATCAAAATGATACCCGCTCCAGTTGAACGCTTTGATCTGCTCCGGCTCTTCAGCGTGGATGCCGGCTATAAAGCGCACCATCTCACCCCTGGCCATTTTGGCATAGACGCCCTTCTGAACGATCTTATTTCCCTCCGGCTCACCGAAGATGCAGGTGATGAAGCGATCGTCCGGCTGCAGATATTTTTCCAGACATCTGGAATACTCCTTCGATGCCAGATTGATGATGATCCCGCTATCGTCCCGCACCTTCTGATAAAGGTGCTCGCCCCAGAAGTCGTACAGATTCTTATAATCATCGAATGATACCTTTGCCTGCATTTCCAGGCGGTACAGCACCACTCCATCCATAGGCTTTAAGACACCGTAAAAACCGGACAGGATACGGAGATGTTCCTGTACATATTCGAACTGGCCATCCTCGAACACGGCCGGAGCCATGTAGGTGTACTGGATACCGTCATAGGCAAGGATCGCCGGCGTAAGATCATTCCGCAGATCCATCTGCGCAAACCTTTCTGCGTTCTGCCGGGCAATTTTGTCATTACAGGCCCAGAGTGTCTTCTGCTGCTCATAGGTGAGGCCACTGATCCAGTCTTTGAGCATTTCCGTCTTATCCAGAAATACCGGGAGCTCTATACAGGCGAAGGAATCTGTGTCCACCCGCATTTGCTTCGCCGGGGAGATGATGATTCTCATGACAACTCACCCAACATCTGTGCGGAATTGTCGGCGGCTTTCACCTTGTCGAAAGCCTTCATGATGATGCCATTCTCATCGATCATATAAGTCGTCCGGACTACGCCCATCGGGACTTTTCCGTAGTTTTTCTTCTCCTTCCAGACATCATATGCCTGGATCACTTTCTTTTCAGGGTCCGGGAGCAGCGTGAACGGCAGGGTAAAATCCGGTGCATCTGTTCCAATGTTTAACATCTTTTGTCCCTCCAATTGCTCTAGTTCTGATATCATGTCAGCCTCCATGCCGACGCACTCTTCTGCATGCGCATTTAACGTATCCAGAAGATCACGGGCGACCTGCAGATCATCTTCTGTCGCTTGTTCTGATTTTTGCGATAATTTGCGATAAATAGAGAATTTCATTAGAAGATTGCATACAATATTCTTATATTTATGACAGAAGGAAACGTTATTATCGGATGTATTCCTGTCATTCTGGTAAAAAGACTGAAAACCATATTAGTTTTCAGCCTTTTGGCCGTTCCTGGTCGGATTCGAACCGCCAGCCTTTCGCTTAGGAGCGGTGGCCATTCAAGTCAAATCTTGCTAGACAGTGTCAAAGAAATCCAGCAAAATCAATGGTTTCGAGCATTTTAATGTAAATTCCAGTTAAACAAAATCAATCGTAAATAAGTCATTTTTTGCATTCGTTATTAGACGTTTTATTAGATGAACCCATCAATTTATGTGCAAGGGTTCCAAGAACCCTTGCACTTTTATTAGATTTTTAACACACTTCACACAATTCAAGGTGAAAATTCAAGAACACTTTAAGCAATTTCTTATTAGAAATGAGTTTGTATGTTCTCTTACAAACACTATTTTTTCTTTAATAAAAATGATCTGATCATCTTCACAGAGAAGATTCTTCCCTCATCAAAGTTGACAATACAACGGTAAACCGTTATATTGAGGACAACGGGAGGGCATTACATATGATTATTAATCAGGCTATGGCGCAACAGAATATATCACGGTATCGCTTATGCAAAGTGAGCGGCGTTCCTCAGGCAACCATAAATGATATCTGTAACGGCAAAACCGACCTTCAAAAATGTACAGCCGGAACTCTGTACAAAATAGCCAAAGCCTTGAAACTTACCGTCGAGCAAATTTTGGAAGAATCACCTTCTGAGAGCGAATCCCGTCTGTCCTTTAACCTTTTTACTGGAAATGTCTGTCATCAGATAAAAGAAAAAGGCGATATTGATTTTATAGTAGAAACCTTGGAGAGCAATCAAATCCGGAAGCTGTATAACAGGCGATGGTATCCGGAAGCCCTATACCTTCTGGCAGCAGTTGACTACTTATCAAGAGTGAATGGTATTCCGCTATATTCTGCATACCAGGATATTCGGAAACGAAAATTAAAAAAGAAATTGTACCCTTCAAGTCTGGTCTTAATTGAGAAAATCGCCCCTGAGAATAATGAGCAGAAATGGCTGGAAGACCATGCAATACCCGAATTCAAACGGTTTAATATAATGGAAAGCGAGATCAGAAATGTCGTCTGAAGGTTATTTCACAAAGGATACCATTGATTACTACCTGAAAGCATTGGCAAAGGAATTCCGAAAGCTGAATGGAAAACAGATGCCAGCTGAAATAATCTTAATTGGCGGTGCATCAATTCTGATAAACTATGGTTTCAGGGACAGTACTCTTGATATGGATGCCCTGATCGTAGCCTCTTCTGCGATGAAAGAGGCAATCAACCACGTTGGCGATGAATTTGGGCTTCCAAATGGATGGATAAACACAGATTTCAAACAGACAAAATCCTACTCCACAAAGCTGACCCAATATTCTATACATTATAAAACCTTTTCTCACATTCTTGAAATTCGCACGGTTTCTGCCGAGTATCTTGTCGCCATGAAATTAATGGCCGGCAGAAAATATAAACATGATTTGTCAGATGTTGTAGGGATCCTATTGGACAGGAAAAAATGGGAAAACCCTTATCACTGGAAGATATCAAAAGAGCAGCAGCAAATTTGTACAATTCCTTTGACAATCTTCCTGTTGACTCGCAGAAGTTTATCACGGATATATTTCAGAGATCCGATCTCCATGCATTATTTGACGAATACCGGAAATCAAAGGAGGCGGTCAAAGATGCCCTTCTTGACTTTGCAGACGACTATCCTGGCGTAACAACTGAAAAAAATCTGGATGAAATTATATCCATTGCTTCAAAAAGGAAAATTGAAAAAGCAAAGCACCCTGAAAAGTAGTACTTCCATATTTTCATTCTGATTTCTTATCGCCAATTAGATATTTCATTAGAAAATCTTCTAATCGCGGCATAAAAGCCCTCATCGGCTCCATCCGGTATTAGAGAGCATACAAGATCATTATGCAAACAAAAATGACACGTTCAAACCAGTGGCGAGTAGAATAACCTCCTCTCCTTTACGTCCGAAACGGACTGGAATCCAACGTGTCATCTTGTAATCAGACGATAACACAGCATGAAAAAATTATCAACGGTAAATTCCTATGCAATGTTCCATCAATGCTGTCACATGTAATAATGTCGACAGCTCTAGCGTTATTTTGGTTTTAAGGGTACTAATTTTGATAAATTACAAAAAACAGTACCGTGAACAGCTTCCTGTTGACATCAGCACTTTATCAAAAGCAGAGTTCAACGAAGAATTGGATAAAGGATATGCGGATATGCAGGATGGACGGACAAAAAATATGAAGAAAACCTTTGCTGACATTCGCAAGGATTATGGATTATGATATAGGAAGTAGAAGTATCCGAACAGGCTGACAGTGGTTTAAGAGAAATTTTTGAAGACGGCGTTTTGAAGATCACCGTTCCGGATACAGAAAAGAAGGAAGCAGTTCTTGAAAGGAAGACAATTGCGCTTGAAGGCTGATGCTTTCGCTCTTCATGCATGAAAAAAGAAATTGATAGATGAAATTTTACGCCTGGGTTGAGAAATCAATCAACCCGGGTTTTTTGTAAGTATTTTCTCTCTCCGGACATAAAACCAATCCTGACAATACGGATGATGGCTATTTCTGGAATGGTTCCATTTTTATTGTCACGAATATATAATCGTGATAATATAATTACAATTATATTTTGTTAGTTATATTTGTACTCTTGGGAGAAAATTATGTTTTTAGGCAGAAAGCGAGAATTAACTGAATTGAATAACCGCTTTGTCAATGGCGAATTCGAGTGCATGGTTATATATGGCAGGCGGCGTGTGGGTAAAACTTCTTTGATCAACGAATTCTGCAAAAACAAAGATGTGATCTATTTTCCGGCATTGAAAGATACTTTGAAAGGTAATCTTAGAGCAATTTCAGAAGCGATCGCCGGGTTCCGGTACCAGTCATCTGCCCCCATTTATTCATCTTTTCAAGATGCATTAGAGGAAATAGGACGAATAGCTAAAACGCAGCGAATTATTTTTGTCATCGATGAATATCCTTACCTGGCAAAATCTGATCCGTCTATCTCTTCAAGGCTTCAGCATCTGATTGATCTCAGATGGAAGGATAGTAAAATGTTTCTGATCCTGTGTGGATCGTCTGTAAGCTTTATGGAAGGACAGGTACTCTCTTACGAAAGTCCTCTTTTTGGCAGAAGAACCGGTCAGATTCATCTGAAACCCATGAATTACAAGGAGTGTGCAGAATTCATCCCTGATGCGGATCCAGTTACTAAAGCCGAGGTCTATGGAATAACAGGTGGAATTCCTATGTACATTACCAAACTTCATGTAAAAAGCACGTTGAAGGATGCCCTGCTTAATAATCTTTTTAACCCTTCCGCTTACTTATTCGAGGAGCCGGAAAACCTGCTTCGACAGGAACTAAGGGAGCCTTCAGCATACAATGCAATCATCAAGGCGATTGCTGATGGGGCCTCAAAAATCGGAGAAATCTCCACAAAATCTGGCGTCCAAAGTTCCTCCTGTCCACAATATCTGAAAATTCTTATTGAACTGGAAATAATTGAAAAAGAGACACCCTTCGGAGAAAAAGAAGGAAAACGCTCTCTGTACAGAATAAAAGACCCCTTTTTCCGCTTCTGGTACAGATTTGTTCCGGATAACATCGGGGCAATACAGACTGGAAGGATCGAGCGGATCTATGACGACAATATAGAACCCTATCTGCATGATTATATGGGAACAGTTTTTGAAGATATGTGTCAGCAGTTTTTGATGATGTACGATGAAAATCTGCCAATCAATCTGAGATCCACCGGCAGGTGGTGGGGCACAGACCCATCTTCGAAAAAGCAAATTGAAATCGATATTATCGGAGACTCTGCGGATAACAGAAATGGCAAAAAATATATCGCAGGATCCTGCAAATTCCGAAATTCATTATTTACTGCCAAAGATCTGAAGGATCTTGTGGATTACAGCCGCGTATTCTCCAAAAACGCAGAATTCTACTACTATTCTTTTGCTGTTTCCGGCTTTAAAGATGATATATACAAAGAGATAGATCAGGAACATTTCCGATTCGTGACTCTGAATGAAATGTATGAAGTATGATGAAAAAGAGACAGGATAAGATGCTTTCCTTTTCTGAAATGCTGTCTGCACAACTTTTCAAACCCGGGCTTTTCATAATAATATTGTAGAAAATCTTCAATTATATTTGGGTCAATCACAAATCTTATGGGATAAATGATGACAGAGATTAGTTTTGGTA
>JBJEMO010000054.1:0-18518 GCA_051879715.1 Bilifractor sp. | reverse complement strand
AATCACCACAAGGGAGATCACTGATTTGATCGAGAAGCTGTATGGTCATTATTACACCCCGGCAACAGTTTCGAACATCTCCAAGGCTGTTGAAAGCCAAGTGAAGGAATTTCACAGCCGGCAGCTTTCAGATAAATATGTAGTGATCTTCATGGGTGCCACATACCTGAATGTCCGCCGTGACAGCGTAGCAAAGGAACCACTCCATGTCCTCCTTGGAATCACGCCGGATGGCACCCGAGAAGTTCTGGATTATGCCCTATATCCTACAGAATCGGCCGCAAACTACGAAGAAATGATGCAAAACATCAAATCCCGCGGAGTAAAGCAGGTCCTCCTGTTTGCTTCAGATGGTCTAGAAGGAATGCGAGACGCAGTAAAACGCCAGTTTCCGCATTCGGATCACCAGCAGTGCTGGGTTCACCTCAGCCGCACGGTGTGCCGCTACATCCGCAATAAGGATCGCAAAGAGGTTCTCGGGGATCTGAAGAGCGTATACCGGGCAGAATCTGAAGAAGAGGCAAAGGCGGCCCTTCAGGAGTTCCTGGACAAGCATGGAAAGCAGTATCCGAAGCTCTCTGGAATATTCGAGAGGGCAAAGGAAAGCCTCTTCAAGTTCTATAAGTTTCCGGAAGCGATTCGGAAGAGCATCTACACTACGAACATCATCGAGAGAAGCAACAAGGGCCTTAAGCACAAATCCAAGGTCAAGGAGCAATTTCCCAATGAGGATTCGCTGGAACGCTTCGTGTGCAGCTGCTATAGCGAATTGAACCGTACCTGGGCAGAACGTATGCAACGCGGATTCCAGCTGGCTTCTGCTGAAATCTTGCAGATGTTTGACAAAGCACAGCACAAGCCTGTTGCGGAAGCCGCCTGAATCAACCAGAGCGTTTATGCCGCGAAAGGTTCTTGACATGAGCAGCACATGATAGGCTTTCTGCTAGGGCAAAGGCCGTTCTTCCGGCCTGCCCGCTTTGCCAGAATATCATGTGCGAAGGAGGCTCATGTCAAGAACACCGTGGAATAAATGCGACCGATTCTCAATAAATATTGATCAGCTATAACACTGATTAGGAAACCTGTTTACACAAAATACTTGACACAATCTTTAATAATGACAGACAAATCCTAAATAAATTATTAAATTTCTTTTTTATATAGAATATTTATTGACTAAAATAGAAGAATGTTATATTCTCGTTGTAGAAAATGACTTGTGGTCATATTTTTATTCATTCTTTTATAAGGAGGAACAAATATGTATTATAGCAGTGGAAATTATGAGGCTTTTGCGACTCCGGAGAAGCCGGAAGGAATAGAGAATAAGCGTGCATATATTGTTGGAACTGGTTTGGGAGGTCTTTCCGCAGCTTGCTATCTGATTCGCGATGCACAGATGCCAGGAAAGAACATCACCCTGTTTGAGTCACTTCCTCTGGCAGGAGGGTCCTGTGATGGCCTTCATGACCCGCAGAAAGGATATATCATGCGCGGCGGCCGTGAGATGGACAATCATTTTGAGTGTATGTGGGACCTGTTCCGCTCGATTCCTTCCATTGTCAATCCAGGTGAGACGATTTTTTCAGAGTATTATAAGCTGAATAAGGAGGATCCGAACTATTCACTCTGCCGCGTGACTGAGCATCAGGGACAGGATGCCCATACGGACCGTAAGTATGATCTGAATAAGAGCGCTGAGAAGCAGCTGATGAAGCTGATGTTCGCCAGCGATGAGGAACTGGCGGACAAGAAAATCGATGATGTCTTTGACGAGGACTTTTACAGGACAAATTTCTGGGTGTACTGGCAGACGATGTTTGCATTTGAAAAGTGGCACAGTGCCCTGGAGATGAAGAAATATATGCAGCGCTACGTCCATCACATTGACGGACTTCCGGATCTCAGTGCACTTCGCTTTACAAGATACAATCAGTATGAATCCATGATTCTTCCGATGGTGAAGTATATTCAGGATGCCGGCGCTGTTATTCTGTATAACACACAGGTGACCAATGTCGTGTGTGACTGCACGCCGGTAAGAAAGGAAGCCGTACGCATCGAATATACGCAGGACGGAGAGGAAAAGGCAATTGATCTGACAGATAATGACCTTGTCTTCGTGACAAATGGATCCCAGGGTGACGGATCTGCATATGGAGATCAGACCCACGCGCCGGAGGTGCAGATCGTCAACGGACAGGGGCCGTCTGTGGAGCTCTGGAAGAAGATGGCGGCACAGGATGATGCATTCGGTCATCCGGATGTTTTCTTCCGTGATATCAAGGAGACCAGCTGGGAATCCTGGACGGTTGACACCGCAAATCCTGAGATACTTGAAGCAATTCAGAAAATCTGCCACAGAGATCCGCTTTCCGGTAAGGTTGTGACAGGAGGTATTGTCACAGCAAGAGATTCCAGCTGGCTGCTCAGCTGGACCATCAATCGCCAGGGACAGTTCCAGGACCAGCCGGATGATCACTGCCTGATCTGGGTATACGGTCTGAACTGCTGGGATGACTGTGGTGATTATATCCAGAAGCCGATGTTCATGTGCAGCGGCCAGGAGCTTTGCGCAGAGTGGCTTTACCATATCGGCATTCCGGCCGATCGTATTGACGAGCTGGCGGAAAAGGAGTGCAATACGACACCGTGCATGATGCCTTATGTGACATCCTTCTTTGAGCCAAGAAAGTACGGGGATCGTCCGCTTGTCGTACCTAAGGGATCTGTAAACCTCGCATTCCTTGGACAGTATGCTGAGACACCGCGTGACACTGTATTTACCACAGAATATTCGATCCGCACAGGAATGGAGGCAGTATATACACTCTGCAATGTAGACCGTGGCGTTCCGGAGGTATGGGGCTCCATCTATGATATCCGCGATCTGATCACAGCCGGGGTCAAGATGAATGACGGCAAGATGATCAAGGACTGGCCCATCGGTGCTGCAGAGAAGGCTGCCATTATGGGAGCTCTGAAGCTTGCACATAACACGGATCTGGAGACACTTCTGATCCGTCTTGGCGCAGCCGAGAAGAAGGATTTTGAACCGCCGATCGACAAGGAGAAGGTAACAGAAGCTGCGGAGACTGTGAAGAACAGCAATGTCACAAAAGCCGTAGGTGCGGCTGCAGCGGTCATTGCCGGAATGGCAGCGCTGAAGCATCTGAAGAAGTAAATAACAGATTCAGTAATAGCCGCAATGACAATATTATAAACAAAAATCTGATAACGCTACAATGAACGAGAGAGGGCAGGACATGGTTCCTGCTCTTTTTTGATGCATTTTTATCTGATATCGGAAGCACCGGAATGACTGTGAATTATACATATTTTCCAAAGGACGGATTTTCTGAAAGAAAACAAATAGGTCAAACTGCACATAAAAATCTTTATTAAAAAGGACAATATGGAAATATACGACAAAATATCCCAAATCATAGCGGAAAAAGTCCATGGATATGACGAAGAAAAGTTGTTAACATACAATTAGTTCATGTGGAAGCAGGAAAATGAAATTTCTATTTTTTTAAAGGGAGGAAATGAGAGAATGAAAAGAAAAACATTGACCATGCTCCTCTGTGGAGCAATGACTGCATCCCTGCTTGCCGGATGCGGAAGTTCTACTGGCAGTTCAGGTACGTCAGCTTCTTCCTCATCAGCATCGGCAGCTTCGTCCACTTCAGCAGTGGAGAGTACATCTGCTGCAGACACAGGCTCTGACAGTTCAGAAGCGGTTGCATCCACTTCTACTGAGGCGGTGTCTTCCACATCCGGATCCACAGACAATGTGGTTGTAAAGGCTGTGGAGAACAAGGACCAGTTCAAGGGAGAAGAGCTGAGCATTCTGGTTTCCGCAGGCTGGATGGACAACCGCTATGATGCAACCATTCAGAGATTTGAGGATACCTACGGTGTGACGGTCGATGTACAGACCATTCCGGCTGATCAGTATTCAGACATCCTTCAATCCGATCTGGCCAATGGAACATGTCCGGATATTTTCTGGATCCAGTCCAACCCGGTTGGCGCCATCGAGTCCAACATCGGCAACCCTGAAGAGTACTGCATTGATTTCACAGGTGCTGACTGGCAGAACGTAATGCCTGAATCCCGTCAGGCATCCTGTATCAGCGATGGAAAATTGTATGGTCTGCAGATCTGGCATAATTCACCGGAATATGTCATGGTCTACAACAAGAGCCTGTTTAAGGAGCTGGGTATTACAGAGGTACCGACTACCTATGACGCACTGAAAGAGGACCTGAAGAAGATCAAGGATTCCGGCGTTCAGACACCGTGGTTCATGCCGGGCGCAGACGGCTGGCAGGAGCAGCTGGCATTCTTCCAGATCGGCGGTGTTTATACGGAGGACAACCCGAATCTCTATGATGATCTGAACAATAACAAGGCTACATTTGCCGACAACAAGAAGATGCTTGAGGTTCTGAACGAGTTCAAGGAGCTTTCTGATGACGGATACTTCGGAGAGGACTGGGTTGGAACGGATTCCACCAACCTTGAGAATGAGTTCGCAGACAGAACTACAGCAATGGCTATGGCTAACTCCAGCTTTATCAAACAGATTCAGGATGATACCGGTACCTCCGATGAGTTTGGTATGTTCCTGATTCCGCTGGGAGACAACACCTGGTATCCGACAAACCCGGCTGGTCCGACCATGTTTGGATACAAGGGCACAGAGCATGAGGATCTTGTAAAGGCATTCTTCCAGTTCGTATGCACACCGGAAAGTCTGCAGGAGATTCTGGACAATTCTCCGCAGTACACCAACCTGGATGTAAATGTAGACATCGAGCAGCATTGGCTGCCGGAGGAGAGGGAATTCATGGCAACCGTTGACAAGTCAAAGATGGGAGTTCCGGTTCTGCAGACTGGTACAAAGTACACCAACGATTACTGGATGGATTTCGGATCTGATATGATTTCCTTCTGCCAGGGTGATATTGAGGCAAATGACGTCTTGAAGAATATGGATGCAAACCGTGCTGAGGATGCAAAGGCAGCAGGTGATCCCGCGTGGTCATAAGGACCTGAGAATCACATCATAAAGCTGCATAATAAACTTGTAAGGAAGTGTCGCCAGAGAGGGCTCTCAAGGTCTTCCGAAGGCGGCACTTTTTGATGAAATGCAGCGCCACACTTGCTGGATCCGTTGGCAGAATAGAACTGACTGGCCGATCCGAACATCCTGTCATTTACTTGTACCGAAAATAAAAATCGAAGAGGCAACTATGAATAAAAATAAAATTTATCCAAGATGGTTTGTCATTCTGCCATTGATCATTTACCTGGTATTTTTTCTGTTTCCCAGTGTTCTGGGTGTGTTCTATTCCTTCACGGACTGGAGCAGAATGACTTCGAAGAACGGTCTGCATTTTGTAGGCCTTCAGAATTATATTGATCTGTTCACCTCAAATAAGAATTATATGGCGGGTTTCTGGAACACCATCAAATTTACACTGATCTCCAACATTGTAAAGATCATCCCGGCATTTTTCCTTGCTATTCTTCTGAATTCGAAGCTTCACGGAAAGAAATTTTACCGGACCGTCTTCTACCTTCCGTCCATACTTCCGTTCGTAATTATCGGTATTGTTTTCTCGTCAATCTTTTCCTATAACACCGGATTGCTGAACAATACGCTTTCCGCTATGGGACTTGGATTTCTGAAGCAAAAGTGGCTGTCTGATCCGAATGTGGTTTGGAAGTCAATCTTCTCTGTGGATGCATGGAGGGGCATCGGTTATATCATGACCATCTTCCTGGCAGGACTGAATACGATCGATGATTCATTGTATGAGGCTGCGGAAATTGACGGCGCAGGGTTCTGGAAAAAGCTGCAGTATGTCACCCTTCCCATGATGCGCGGTCCGATCATGATCAATCTGGTCTTCGGCATTACATATGGCTTAAAGGTATTCGATATCATCTACGTTCTGACAAACGGCGGTCCGGGCCATAAGACTGAGGTCATTACAACCTATGTTTTCCAGTTATACGGAACCGGTCAGTATGGCATGTCTACAGCATTGAACACGATTCTTCTGGCAATTACTGCGGTGATAGGCGTGGTCATTGTCAAGGTAATGAGCAGGAAAGGGGAGCTGGCATAAATGGCAAAGAAGAGAATTATTCAAAATATAATCAAGCAGGTAATCTGCATTTTCCTGTCACTCCTAGTACTTGTTCCGCTATATATGGTTGTGATCAATTCCTTCAAGGGAAAGGCTGAAGCGGCCCGGATGAGTCTGAAATTCCCGACTGTCTGGGTGTTCAGCAACTATGTAGATGTCATCAAAAAGGCAGGGCTGCTTACCGGCTTTGCGAACAGCCTGATTTACGCGACGGTTGCTACCTTTGTCGGTGTTACGATCAGTGCCATGGCAGCGTTTGTACTGAGCCGTAACAGGGTAAAGGTAAACACAAGACTGTATTATTTCTTTATCATAGGCCTGTTTTTCCCGGTCAACTATGTAACGCTGGTACGTGTATTCCAGTGGCTGCACCTGACAAATACGAGACTTGGCATTATCCTGGTATTCGTCAGCTCCATGATTCCATTCTGTGTATTTACGATTTACAGCTTTGTAGAATCTGTACCAAGAGAGATCGATGAGGCTGCTGTCATTGATGGAGCCAGTCCGCTGCAGATGTTCTTCCGTGTGGACTTTCCGATGCTCAAGCCAACTGTTGTGACATGTTTTATCCTGCAGTTCATGGGCGTGTGGAATGACTTCCTGACACCGCTGTATCTGTCAACAAAGAGCAAGCTGTTCCCGATGACCATGGCTGTCTACCAGTTCTTTGGCAAGAACCAGCAGTATTGGAACTACGTTTTTGCAGACATCGTTCTTACGATTATCCCTGTTATTATCGTATACTTCATCGGACAGAGATATCTGCTTGAGGGTACGGTCGGAGGCTCAGTCAAGGGCTGAGAAGCATATGGACAATTATGACAGAGTAAAACAATTCAAAGCTGATTTTACGGCACCGCCAAAGGCGGTGCCGGATGGAGATGTAGATGTATCGGGGAACGGAAGATGGAGAATCTGGCAGTATGCAGGGACCAAGATTGATGCCCCGATTCTCGGAAACGGCGACATGCTCGCTGCATTTGCCGGACCCTGTGAATATCCCCAGTTCTGGATTACTTCCAATGATTTCTGGCAGATGGAGAGCAATCCGAACTGGGTCTTTTTTCATGATAATGACACTGCCGCCGTTGATCCTGCGGTTACGATCGGAGGACCGCGCCCGGTTGGAAGACTGGTTTTGTCTATCCCCGCACTAAAAGACGCAGACTATCATGTAGAACAGCATTTTGCAGAGGCAATGACAGAAGCCCGATATGATTGCGGTGAGAAGGGAAGTTTTCTGCTTTGCTCCTTTGTATCTGCAGGGGAAAATCTTCTGATCCTGAAGCTGACGTCCCGGATGAAACACGCAGTGGATATAAAGGCTTTTTTCCGTTTTCCGGATGAAACCGGACTGGGCTGTGACAAGGGCGTTAATCTTTCCGGAAGAAATGATTGTGGTGTCAATCTGCAGGGGTCTGTCGTAGGTCTGATGGATGGAAATCCGGTGCAGGTGCAGAAGACAGAGGATGGAGTCCTTTATGGGTACCGGGAATTTTCAGATCATGTGGACGTTCCGGTAAAGGCCGGGTTCGCAGGGGCATTTGTAAAGAAAGAAAATCAGAAGTCCGATAGTCTTCAGGATTCTTCGAAAGAAGTTTCTGATCCGGCCGTTGATGCCGCCGGATCTTTCAGACAGTGCGCAAATGACAACGGATCCGACAAACAGATTCAGCTGATGTATGGAGAAAGCCGTTATTATGTCTTTGCGCTTCGTACCTGGGATAAGGTGTCGCGGCCGATGGAAATGGCAAGGTCCCGGGCAGCGTGGATGACTGAGCAGGATATATGTGAACAGGAAAAGCTGCACCTTTCATGGTGGCGTTCATTCTGGAACACTTCCGGTGTCACGCTGGATGATCCACTGATGGAGCAGCGTTACGATCTTTCCCAATACGTCATGGCCAGTGTGAGCCGGGATCTGGATTATCCTCCGAATATTCTGGGGATCTGTACCTTTGACCGGCCGGCCTGGAATGCAAATTACAAGATCAATTATAACCACCAGTCTTCCTATCTCGGCCTGCTGGCTTCCGGCCATTTTGCACAGGCGGATCCGCATGATGCTCCATACTTTGCTATGATGGACATCGGAAGGGAGATGAGCAGACGCCTGCTTGGTCATAACGGAACGTATCTTCCCCTTGGCCTGGGTCCTAAGGGTATGGTCAGCGAAGCGCTGCTGCTGCATATGAAATCCCAGGCGGTGCATGGTGCTACAAATATGATGATGCGCTATGCACTTACACTGGACGAAGAATATGGCAGGAAAATCTACCCCTATCTGGAGAGCCTTGCTGATTTCTGGGAGGCGGATCTCGTGGAAGAAGATGGGGTGTATCATATCCGGGGTGACAGCATGCATGAACGTGTGGATAAGGATGTGCAGGAGCATGGCGAGAGCTGGGACCCGGTCAACAGCCTGGGATACCTGAAGACCTTCTTTGCGTTCATGCCGGAAATCAGCAGGGATCTTGGAGTGGATGATGACAGACGTGCCCACTGGAAGAAGATTGCAGACAATCTCGCTGCTTTTCCTTCAGGAACATTGCGTGAAATCCGGGACAATCCGACCCTCTGGGCGGAGGCAGATGTGCCCCTCGAAAGGCTTGTGCCTGAAAAATGGATGGATGTTCCGGTATTTTACGACGAAGGAAGAGGAGGCAAATGGTCTTATCATTTCCCGGGTAATATCATGCAGATTTATCCGGCAGGAGCGATCGGTCTGGGATCAGATCCGGAGCTTCTTCAGACTGCCTGGAACACAGTACATGTACACGCATTGATTGAGGACAGCATGGCCGCATACAGGAAGGATCATGACACAGGTGCGGACGATCTGGATAATGAGAAAGGCAATAATGATCCGCACTTCCGGAAGGCAGGTGCCTGGAACTCCACAAATCTGAGCTGTCTGTTTTTCCCTGCGGCGGTCCGTGTCGGTTATGATCCTGAAGTGATCTGGAAGGAGCTTGAGGACAGAATCGTTCATAGAGGACTGCCAAACGGATTTATTGACCGCAATCCTCATGGTATTGAGAATCTGAGTACTGTGCCGAATACGATACAGGAAATGATGCTTCTCAGTCACGAAGGAGTCATCCGTGTATTCAGGGTATGGCCGAAAAAAAGTCATCCGGATGCCGGTTTTCATGACCTATGGGCTGTGGGCGGCTTTCAGGTCAGCGCCTCCCTGGTCCATGGAGAGGTGTCAGAGGTCCTGGTCCGCAGTCACAAGGGAAGAACGCTGGTTATGGAGAATCCTTGGACGGATGCATCCGTATCTGTTTTCCATGTTCAGAAGAGGGAAAGAGAATCGCTGTCCGGCACTTGTGTAACGATAGATACATTTCCGGGTGAAGAACTGAAAATTGTAAGGGGAGTCTGATCAGGCTTCGTGAAAAAACTGTTATTCAGACCCTGCTCGCATAAAGCCATCCGTTTAATACAATGATATCGGGGTCAAAAAGAAAATCTGCTGCTTCTTTGGAGGATTTGCATATGATAACTTCATCGCTTTCTCTGCCTGCATTCCTATATCTGGAAATCAATCTGTTTGGGGCGGCGATAATGCTTGTTCTGATTTTGAAGCTGATCAGAAGCAGCAGGGTGAAAGGACAACAATACTTCAGCCGGCTTCTTGCATGGCAGATGATAATCTTTGTGTCCGATGCCGTAGCAACCATTTCTGCAGATTATAAGCCGGATTTTCTGGATGCAGTATTACTATCCTCCAAGAGTTTTTATTTTTTAGCTGTTGCAGCAAGCACATGTGAATGTTTTGCCTATTTTGAATGCTGCAGAGGCTCCGCCCTTTCCCAAAAGCGCCAGTTTGAGACGTGGCTTCGGATTCCTGTTTGGATATTTACCGTCATTCTGATTTTTAATCTGAAATATGGCTTTCTGTTTTATGTAGATCAGTATGGCGACTATAACAGAGGCAGGCTTTTTCTTCTGCCATTCCTGTTATGCACTGTATATGCAGTAGTTTCCATGGTCCGTTCGGTAACGGATGCCTTCAGAAGGGAGAATTTTGCTGACAGGGGTTATTATCTGCTGCTGGGCGTTTTTCCTGTGATTCCGATCGGTGCGGGTTACCTGCAATATTTTTTCCCCGACATACCGCTGGTCTGTCCGGTACAGAGTATTTTTTCCATTCTGATCTTTGTTGATGCAATGGAACAGGTGATATTCATGGACCCACTGACAGGACTGAATAATCGCAGATGTTTTATTCATGGGCTTGTCACAATGATGAAGAATCGTGACAGCAAAGAAAGACTGTACTTTGCGATGATTGATCTGAATCATTTCAAATCCATCAATGACACCTGCGGACACAACACCGGTGACAGCGCGTTGATCGTTATGGCTGAAGCACTGATGTCATGCACGGATCATATGGGAAGTCATTCCATACTCTGCCGTTATGGAGGAGATGAGTTTGCGGTACTGTTGTCATCTGCTGATGATAAGGAAATGGAGCGATATCTGGGGAAGGTGGAGAGTAAGATAAAGGCGCTTACAAAAGAAAAATGCCTGCCCTGTGATATCACATTCAGTGCAGGCATCTCTATATGGGATGGTTCAGAAGAACCCGGCAGTCTGATAGAAAGAGCGGACAAAAAAATGTATCAGGAAAAAATCCGTTCCGGAAGCTGTCGATAGAGCGGAGCCATTACCACTCCTGAAAACCGTCAAACCAGATCTTCAGATCCTCCATGGAAACCTCGCCACCGATCCGGCGTCCTTCCATGACTTTTGCGTCCTTGCCGACGATATTCTGGATGCGCTCACAGGTTCTTCCCATGCCGCTTCCACCGGACGTGCAGAACGGGACGACAATCTTGCCGGCAAAATTGCATGATGTGAGAAATGTGTCTACGATACTTGGCTCTCTGCCCCACCAGATCGGAAAACCGATAATAACGGTCTTGTATGCGGAAAGATCCGGTGCCGGACATGCCATAGCCGGATGACAGTTCGGATCCGCCATCTCAACCGTTGATCTTGACTGCTTGTCCTTCCAGTTCAGGTCCTCCTTTGTATAGGGCTTCTCTGGTACGATTGCAAAAAGGTCCGCTTTTTCCTCCTCTGCGATTTTCTCCGCTACCTTTTTTGTTGTATCACTCACAGAAAAATATGCGACTAAAGTTTTGCTCATAGAAATATCCTCCTGACATATTCTTGGTTGTATGTGTCATACCACACATTGCACTTATTATAGCGCAATCATACAGAAAAAGGTAGAATTGTAATGTATAATATGTGAAAAAGGATATCTCAGGAGAGGAGGAAGCACTATGAAAAATTATTCGGCAGATCCGGACAGACAGTATCATACACAGCTTGCGAGGGGAGATGTCGGGCGATATGTAATCCTGCCGGGAGATCCGGGGCGCTGTGCAGGAATAGCCAGGTATCTCGATCACGCGGAGAGGATTGCGTCCAACAGGGAGTTCACGACATATACAGGAATGCTCGAGGGAACAAAGGTCAGCGTGACATCCACCGGAATCGGAGGTCCATCTGCAACTATTGCAATGGAGGAATTGTCACGCTGTGGCGCTGATACGTTTGTGCGGATAGGCACCTGCGGCGGGATACAGACTGAAGTAAAGAGCGGTGACATTGTGATCGCTACCGGTGCCGTGAGAATGGAGGGCACAAGCAGAGAATATGCGCCGATTGAATATCCTGCGGTTCCCGATCTTTCAGTAACCAATGCCCTTGCAGATGCAGCCAGAGATAAGCATTTCAGCTTCCACACCGGTGTTGTGCAAAGCAAGGATTCCTTCTTCGGCCAGCATGAGCCTGAAAAAATGCCTGCAGGATATGAGCTGATACAGAAATGGAATGCCTGGAAAATGCTCGGATGCCTTGCATCTGAAATGGAATCTGCTGCACTTTTTATCTGTGCTTCCAAGCTCAGAGCCAGGGCCGGTGCCTGCTTTCTGGTTATCGCAAATCAGGAGCGGGAGAAGCTTGGGCTGGAAAATCCGGTAGTGCTGGATACTGATGGTGCCGTGCAGGTTGCAGTCGGTGCAATCCGGACGCTGATCCGGGAGGACCGGCAGAAGGCTGACGGTCAATAATCAGGCATAATAATCAGGTGTAGGGAAGTCTGAAAAAACGGACAGGGAGAAAGAAAATGGGTCATATTTCAGAAGCTGCCTCAGATTGTTCCAAAAAGGTGATAGATCTGGACAGGAACGAGATCAGCACATTGATCGATATGGCTGTGAAACAGCTGCAATATTCCTATGCGCCTTATTCTCATTTTAAGGTTGGCGCTGCATTATTAACCGGTGACGGCAGGATTTTTAGCGGATGCAACATCGAAAATGCTGCCTATTCGCCATCCTGCTGTGCGGAGCGCACTGCCTTTTTCAAGGCTGTCAGTGAAGGTGTTCGTGATTTCCTGGCAATATGCATTGTGGGTGGAAAAGATGGTGTTCCGACACGATATGCGGCTCCCTGCGGTGTGTGCCGTCAGGTAATGATGGAATTCTGCAATCCGGATACCTTCCGGATTATTCTTGCAACAGACAGAGATGATTATAAAGTTTTTACTTTGAAGGAACTGATGCCTGAAGGCTTCGGACCCTCAAATCTGCAGTGAACAGGAATGTTTCATGAGGATATATCCTATGATTTTTATGTCTTGAATATTACGGGAGGGGATATCTGAAAGATGGATGATAAAGCGGATGATCAGGTCATGCATAAGCTGGAGACATGCATGCAGGCAATACGTCAAAGAACCGATTTTATCCCACATGTCGCGCTGGTGCTTGGATCCGGCCTTGGAGATTTTGCGGACCACATAGAAATCAAAACAGCAGTATCCTACCAGGAGATTCCGGGTTTTCCTGTCTCCACGGTAGCTGGACATCGCGGAAGATATGTGTTTGGCTATTTACAGCAGGTACCGGTCGTTCTGATGCAGGGAAGAGTACATTATTATGAAGGTTATCCTATGACGGATGTAGTGCTTCCGGTCAGGCTGATGGGGCTTCTTGGTGCCAAAAAGCTTATTCTGACCAATGCTGCCGGGGGTGTGAATCCGGATTTCCGTCCGGGAGATTTTATGCTTATCACTGACCACATTTCTACGGCAGTGCCAAGTCCGCTGATCGGACAGAATCCGGAGGCACTGGGCCCCAGATTTCCGGATATGAGCATGGTTTACAGCAGGCGCATGTGCAGGATTGTACGGCAGGAGGCAGAAAGACTGGGTATTGCTCTCAGGGAGGGTGTCTACGTACAGTTTACAGGCCCCGCCTATGAGACGCCGGCAGAGATCAGAATGTGCAGAATGTGGGGCGGTGATGCTGTTGGTATGAGTACAGCCTGTGAGGCTGTTGCGGCCAGACATATGGGAATGGAGATCTGCGGTATCTCCTGTATTACGAATATGGCGGCAGGATTATCTGCGGCTCCCTTAAATCACAGGGAGGTTGAGGAGAATGCCGGTCGTGTTTCTGCGCAATTCTGTGATCTGATCAGTGCAATTGTACCGCGGCTTTAATTTTCAATAACCAGAGAACTGTAACATAACAGCCGTGCCGGATGACATATAATTACGGTTTCGCTTTTATACAGATTTATGTTATACTTTCATATAACTGTTTTTTAAGGCTTACAAGATTGTTTTGGAGGAATATCATGGAATATGATTATCTGATCGTGGGTGCCGGTCTGTACGGTGCTGTTTTTGCATACGAGGCAGTGAAACGGGGAAAGAAATGTCTGGTTATCGATAAGCGTGACCATATCGGCGGCAATATTTATACAGAATGTATTGAGGATATTAATGTACATAAATACGGAGCGCATATTTTTCACACCTCGGACAGAAAAATCTGGGATTATGTAAATCAGTTTGCTGAATTCAATAATTATATTAATTCTCCTATTGCCATTTACAAGGATGAGCTCTATAATCTTCCCTTTAATATGAATACCTTCAGCAAGATGTGGAATATCCGCACGCCGGAGGAAGCGAAGCAGATCATTGCCGGGCAGATTGCCAGTCTGCATATCGATCAGCCGAAGAACCTTGAGGAGCAGGCACTTTCACTGGTCGGACGGGATGTATACGAAAAGCTTGTAAAGGGATATACAGAGAAGCAGTGGGGCCGCCCCTGTACAGAGCTGCCTGCATTTATCATCCGCCGTCTCCCCTGCCGTTTCACCTACAACAACAACTACTTCAATGACCGCTTTCAGGGTATCCCAATAGGCGGATATACGCAGATTGTTGAGAAAATGCTGAAGGGGAGTGATGTCCTGACTGATACGGATTTCTTCACCTTCCGCAAGGACCATCCGGACATTGCACGGAGGATTGTGTTCACCGGTATGATTGACCAGTACTTTGATTATTGCTTTGGTCCGCTTCAATACCGTAGCGTCCGTTTTGAGACAGAGGTACTTGATGAGGAAAACTTCCAGGGAAATGCTGTCGTGAATTATACTGACCGCGACGTCCCATATACCCGGATTATCGAACATAAGCATTTTGAATTTGGAACACAGCCGAAAACCGTGATATCCCGGGAGTATTCTTCAGAGTGGAAGGTAGGCATGGAGCCTTATTATCCGGTAAATAATGAGGAGAATAACAGCCTGTACCAGAAATATCAGTCACTTGCCCGGAAGGAAGAGAATGTTATCTTCGGAGGCCGTCTTGGCCAGTATCGGTATTATGATATGGATAAAGTCATTGCTGCAACTCTGGAGGCTGTAGACAGGGAATTCTGACTGAGATCCGAGAATATGAAAACCTCTGTTTTCAGCCGGTTTACGACATTAACTGAATCATTTTGATAAAGTCAGAAGACTCAGGA
Organism: Bilifractor sp.; assembly: GCA_051879715.1. Classification (GTDB taxonomy): domain Bacteria; phylum Bacillota; class Clostridia; order Lachnospirales; family Lachnospiraceae; genus Bilifractor. The sequence continues at coordinate 3,499 of JBJEMO010000054.1, read as the reverse complement.
ATAGAATTACAGGCAGGGCTATGTGTGCCCTGCCTGTAAGACTTATAGCAAATGCAAACAGAAGAAAGAATAAGGATTGGATAAATGATTGATCTTGATAAACTGAATCCACAGCAGAAGGAAGCCGTGATCACAACCGAAGGCCCTCTTCTGATTCTTGCAGGCGCAGGTTCCGGTAAGACAAGAACACTGACGTGCAGAGTGGCGTATCTGATCAGCGAAAAGCATGTGCATCCATGGAATATCATGGCTATCACATTCACGAATAAAGCGGCAGGTGAGATGCGTGAACGGGTTGACAGACAGGTCGGGCAGGGTTCGGAAAGTGTATGGATTTCCACCTTTCACTCCACCTGCTGCAGAATTCTCCGACGGTATATCGATTATATCGGCTATGACAACAGCTTTACCATATATGACACTGATGACAGCAGACAGGTCATGAAGGAAGTGCTTCACCGCCTGGAGCTGGACCCGAAGGTCTATAAAGAAAAGGCGATCCTTCATAGGATTTCATCAGCCAAAAATGAGATGATCGGGCCTGAGGATTTCGAAAAGAGTGCTGATAACTGGATCGAGAAGCAGTATGCCAGATGCTATTACGCATATCAGAGCCGTCTGAAGGAAAACAATGCTCTGGATTTTGATGATCTTCTTGTGAAGACAGTTGAACTTTTTTCACAGGTGCCGGATATTCTGGCCCACTACCAGGAACGATTCCGGTATATCATGATCGACGAATACCAGGACACCAATACGGTCCAGTTTCAGTTTGTCAATCTCCTGGCATCAAGATACCGCAATCTCTGTGTCGTAGGTGATGATGACCAGTCGATTTATAAGTTCCGTGGTGCAAACATCCGGAATATCCTGAATTTTGAAAATGCATTTCCGGGTGCGAAGGTTATTAAGCTGGAACAGAATTACAGGTCTACCCAGAACATTCTGCACGCTGCCAATGAGGTGATCTCTCATAACAAGGGCAGAAAAAAGAAAAAGCTCTGGACGAGGAATGAAGAAGGTGCGAAAATTCATTTCCGGCAATTCGATAACGCGTATCAGGAAGCGAATTACATTGTAGAGGATATCGCCCGTAAGTGTGCATCCGGGGATGGTAAATATCAGGACTTTGCCGTGCTGTATCGGACCAATGCGATGTCCCGTGTATTTGAGGAAAAGCTCATAGCACACAATATTCCCTACAAAATTGTGGGAGCCATCAGCTTCTATTCCCGAAGGGAGATCAAGGATCTTCTTGCCTATCTGAAAACAATTGACAATGGAAGGGATGATCTTGCGGCAGAAAGGATCATCAATATTCCAAAACGGGGAATCGGCCAGACATCCATTGGCAGGGTGGAACGATATGCAGGAGAAAACGGCATCGGCTTCTTCGATGCACTTCTTGCTGTGGATCAGATTTCCGGGATGGGCCGCGCAGCATCTAAAATCCGAAGCTTTACAAATCTTATTCAGAAATACCGGAGTCTGAATCTTGATGGATATTCTGTCCGTGAGCTGCTGGAAATGGTTATTTCAGATACAGGATATGTGAAAGAGCTTGAGGCACAGAATGATGATGAATCCAGGGCGCGTATTGAGAATATCAACGAACTGATTACAAAGACAGAGGATTATATGAATGCGTCAGAGAATCCATCTCTGTCGGATTTCCTGCAGCAGGTTTCCCTGGTTGCTGATATTGACAGTGTGGCAGAGGATAATAACTATGTGCTGCTGATGACACTGCACAGCGCAAAGGGCCTTGAATTTGATCACGTATATATGGCAGGTATGGAAGAGAATACGTTTCCAAGTTATCTGTCGATCAGTGCGGAGGATACCGAGGAGCTCGAGGAGGAGCGCCGTCTCTGCTATGTTGGTATCACCCGTGCCAGAAAAGACCTGACCATGACAGCGGCAAGGATGCGCATGCTGCGCGGAGAACCCCAGTATCTGACAGCATCCCGTTTTCTGAAGGAAATTCCCAGGGAATATGTTGAACTGGAGCGTGAGACAAGCGACACCAGGCATTTCCTGAATCCTCCGGAATTTTCTGCGGATGCTATTATGGGCATGGGGAAAGCTGGAATACAACAGGGCCGGCGATCAAAGAGAGGAAGCAGTTCCAAAGCCGGGTCTTCTGCAGGTGGACGGCTGAATCTGGATGCGTTCCGCGTATCAAAACCGGATCATCTGGATTATCAGGTGGGTGACCAGGTGAGACATGTGAAATTTGGTGTTGGAACGGTTAAAGAGATCAAGGACGGTGCGCGTGACTTTGAAGTGACTGTTGATTTTGAAAATCATGGTATAAAACGAATGTTTGCATCCTTCGCAAAATTGAAGAAGATATAAAGAAATCTGCAGAAATTATATTGATACAAAGAAAAGCCCTGCACGGAAAGTGCAGGGCTTTTTGAAAATCGTGGCTGCGGATGCCGGGGAGACTATGATGCATCATTCGGAATCTGCACCTGTTCCGGTACCTCCGCCGGCAGGTAAATCAGCCGGTAAAAGATAATGCTCATAAATATCCCACCCACAACATCATACACAGAGTGCTGCTTTACGAACATTGTGGACAGAATAATCAGAAACGCCAGAACAAAGGTTCCGATCCGCAATCCCCTGTATTTCTTCAGACTTTTGCAGTTATTTACTGCCAGTGCGGCAGAAAGAGAATTGAATACGTGAATGCTTGGAAAGACGTTCGTGGGTGTATCTGATGCATAGAGCTTTTCCACCAGCATACAGAATATATTGTTATTGGGCATCTGGTCCGGCCGGATATGCAGTCCATTCGGATAAACCGCTGAAAGAACCAGAAAAATTGTCATACCGGTAAACAGGTACAGGATAAAATGGTTATATTCTGCGATATCCTTGTTGACCACCATGAAAAAGCCGAATACCAGAAACATGAATACAAACCAGGAATAATAGAATATAACAAAATATTCACAGAAAGGTATGTAATTATCCAGAGGACAGTGTATCAGGTGAAAACTTCCGGGCGTACGGATGTATGTCTCCAGAAAACGGAATATGATGAAATAAAGTGTCGCATAGACGGGTACAACCCAAATCTGTTTTTTTGTTCGGAATAAGTGTGTGATGGAAGCAAACATTTGATTACTCCTCTCCTGAAATCCTTCAAAATAGACACGTGATGTATCAGTCTGCCATATCTGTCCGGGGAAGAAATTTTTCAAAAATAATACCATCGTAGGAGGGTCTGCATCTCTGAAATTCTTCAGCCGTCCGTACAGTCCAGGCAAAGACCGGAACCCTGAAGAGGTTATGGTTAAGATAAAAGCCGAAGGCATCATCAGTCCGGAAATTATATGCTACAAAATCAGGCCGGCTAAGTGTATTGACCAGCAGTGAGGATGACAGAAGTGCAATCAGCGGATGGAGATGATCGCTGGCGGAGTATTTCCCTGCAAGCTGTCCGATGATGACATCCGGATCCAGTTTCTTATATTTTTTCAGACCA
>JBJEMO010000053.1:0-2642 GCA_051879715.1 Bilifractor sp. | reverse complement strand
GTCACACCCAGAATGATCAGCAGGGTATTGAATACCATAATCTTCCTGTAGTTACAGTTGATCCTTTTGACCAGAGCGTCTGAAATTCTCCGCAGTGTTACAAGCTCATAAAGATCCGACGACGATATGGTGATATCCGCGATCTCCCTGGCGATTGCAGCACCCGCTGAAACGGCGACGCCTGCGTCTGCCTCGGAGAGGGCCGGAGAATCATTTACGCCGTCTCCGATCATGATTACCTTTCTGCCCTTTGCGTGTTCCGCTTTTACGAATTCCGCCTTGTCCTCAGGCAGTACCTCGGAGAAATACTCGTCGATACCGATCCTGGAAGCAACAGCTTTTGCATTGCGCTCACTGTCACCGGTCATCATGACCACCTTATCGATTCCGAGCCTGTGCAGCTCTTCAACCACGCCCGCAGCTTCCTGACGGACGGGGTCTTCGATGCAGATCACCGCGGCCAGCCTTCCTCCGATCGCCACATAAAGGAGGGAGCACTCGCCGAAACGTTCCTCAAACTGCTCCTCACATTTTTCCGGGAATGTACAGTGTTCATCCTCCAGTACAAAGTGACGGCTTCCAATCACGACACGCTCATCGTTCACGGAGCTTGCGATCCCGTGAGCAATGACATACTCAACCTTTGCGTGCATTTCCTTGTGACTGATTCCACGTTTTCTGGCCTCCTCCACAACCGCGTTTGCAATGGAGTGTGGGAAATGCTCTTCCAGGCACGCGGCGAGTCTAAGCATCTCTGTCTTGCTTCTTCCATCGAAGGTAATGATATCCTTCACCCGCGGAGTCGCATACGTCAGGGTTCCGGTCTTGTCAAACACAATGGTATCGGCTTCTGAAACCGCCTCAAGGAATTTCCCGCCCTTCACATTGATCTGATGATCGCTGCACTCGCGCATCGCGGACATTACCGAGATCGGCATTGCGAGCTTCAGTGCGCAGGAATAGTCTACCATCAGGATGGAAAGCGTCTTCATGACATTTCTCGTAAGCAGCCAGCACAGCGCCGTAAAGCCAAGAGACCACGGCACAAGCTTGTCTGCCAGATGCTCCGCACGGCTCGCGGACTCTGACTTCAGCTTCTCCGAATCCTCAATCATGCGCACAATCTTGTCATATCTTCCGAAGCCCATGGCGTTTTTGACCTGTACTGTGATTTCACCTTCTTCCAGTACGGTCCCGGCATATACATACCCGCCCTTCTGTTTGTGAACCGGAAGAGATTCCCCGGTCATCGATGCCTGGTTTACGCTGGCCTCTCCGGAAATGACTGCCCCATCCAGCGGAATTACATTACCGGTGCGGACGATGATCTCGTCCCCCGGCTGTACCTTATTCACCGACACCAGTACCTCTGACTCTCCGGACTTCAGCCATACCTTGTCCACATTAAGGTACATGCGCTGCGCCAGATCATCCACACTCTTCCGATGTGTCCAGTCCTCAAGAAGCGCTCCGATATTCAGCAGGAACATGATATCGCCCGCTGTTCCGAAATCTCCGTGCAGCATGGAAACCGTGATGGATGTTGCATCCAGCACCGGAACCTCAAGCTTTCCACTGAAGAGTGTTTTCAAGCCTCTGAGAATAAAGGGAACGGAACGTATGACCGTATAGATCATACTGATCGGTTCGGGAAGAAGGAAGCGCGTGATCAGCCTCCCTGCCACCAGACCGAACATCTTGTCCTCAAATTCACGACGCAGCATTCTGCCTGTATGCTCGGGAACGGACACCTGACATGTTTCATACTGGAAACCGGCAAGCGCGCGCACCGCATCTTCTCTGCAGCCATCCTCATAGTATATTGTGGCATCCATGGTACGCTCATGCACCGTTGCTTTACGGATTCCTTCTCTCTCCTGAAGATAATACTGGAGGATATCCGCCTGCTCCGGTGTCATGCGATACTGCATCACATGCACCCGCATACGTCCGATGGACTCATGTAAAATTCGGCATCTCATCTGTCAATCGCCTTACTCTCTTTTCTGATTCTGCTCTTACGGACTTCCCATACATCTGCTTCCCGCAGGCCGCTCACTTCGCCGCTGAAGCTTTCTTCTCATCGGCAGCCGCAAGTACCGACTTTGCATTTTCGATCATCTGCGCTTCATACTCGGCCTCACGCTTTTCGTTGATATCCTTCGCGGCAGCGCCGATATCCGAGCAATTCTCACCGATCGTTGTGAAATCCTTTACAACCTCATCTTTCATACGGAGAACCGCCGCCGTCGCATGCGTGTACGCATTTTTCATGTCTTTACTTCCGAGAATCCTGACTCCATAAGTTCCGAGAAGAAAGCCGCCTGCTACAAGTCCAAATTTTCCCCAGTTCCAGTTCATAGTAATTCCTCCTGTCATGAAAATAATGAATATAGATGTAAATGTGACGACATTGTCCCGGATGTTATCTTAGACTAACTTTATATTTGTTAGCCAAGGCTAACCGAGGCATAAAATAAAAAGACTGCCGCTTCCCAATGCCCGAATCATTTCCGCAGGCACCAGTCCTTCGACAGAATTTCCATTATAATAGTCTCCATCCTTTCTGTTTGTCAACCCAAACATAAGTTGTACACAGATATGCAAGTAATGCAGATTGCCCTGATCTCTGCAGCAGGATC
>JBJEMO010000052.1:0-2680 GCA_051879715.1 Bilifractor sp. | reverse complement strand
TGAGTTAGACCCCATAGGAGTCTAGCTCATCTGATGCTAACTAAATGACATTGCCAGTGAACTGTAACGCTCTGAGAATAACTGTCTGCACACAAAAGTCTTGACATTTCCTGTTCCGCTCCATAATATTAAAGATGGCGCGTGTCAACTATATATTGTAGTCAAATGAGATTGTGGCGGCACATTATGTTGTTCTGATATCCGTTGATCCGGAACGCAGACAGTCAGCACCAGATGTGTGACGGACCAGGCGGTGCGGTGCTTTGTGCCTCACAAATCACAGGAGGAGCCGATTCATGCAGAAGATCAACTTGTCAGATGAATTGAAGAGTAATGCCTACCCTGGCCGTGGAATTGTGATCGGATGTTCAGCGAACGGAAGATATGCAGCCACGGCTTATTTTATCATGGGCAGGAGCACAAACAGCAGAAACCGGGTGTTTGTCAGGGATGGAGAGGGCATTCGTACACAGGCCTTTGATCCTTCGAAGATGGAAGACCCCAGTCTGATTATCTATGCTCCGGTGCGTGTACTCGACAGGGAGCATACGATTGTCACCAATGGTGACCAGACAGATACCATCTATGATGGAATGAAGAAGGGACTTACCTTTGAGCAGAGCCTGCGTTCCCGTGAGTTTGAGCCGGATGGTCCGAATTACACACCAAGGATATCCGGACTTCTGACAATTGAAAATGGTGTGTTCGGATACACTATGTCCATTCTTAAGAGTGATAATGGGAACCCGGCACAGTGTAACCGTTATACCTTTGATTATGCGAATGCGGTTGCCGGAGAAGGCCATTTTATCTCAACCTACGTAACGGATGGAAATCCGCTTCCCAGCTTTGAGGGTGAGCCGAAGGCGGTTGATGTACCGGATGAAATCGATGACTGGACCAATATGATCTGGAACAGCCTGAATGCCGACAATAAGGTATCTCTTTTTGTACGGTATATTGACATCCAGAGCGGGAACGTTGAGACCAGAATCTTAAACAAGAATCAGTAATAAATAACAGAATCGGCAATCATAAAGAATTGGCAGAAAATAAGTGAAAGGATGAGTGAAAGATGAAAGAATTACAGTTGAAATATGGTTGTAATCCTAACCAGAAACCATCACGTATCTACATGCAGGATGGCAGCGATCTTCCTGTCAGGGTGATTTCCGGGAGAGCGGGCTACATCAATTTCATGGATGCTTTTAATGGCTATCAGCTGGTCCGCGATCTGAAGAAGAGCACGGGGCTTCCCGCTGCAGCCTCCTTCAAGCATGTATCTCCTGCGGGTGCCGCTGTCGGTCTGCCGCTTACAGATACCTTGAAGAAGATCTACTTTGTAGATGATATGCCTGAGCTCTCCCCGCTTGCCTGTGCATATGTCCGCGCAAGAGGTGCGGACCGGATGTCTTCCTTTGGTGATTTCATTTCTCTGTCCGATGTCTGTGACGCCAGCACCGCATCTGTTATCAAGCGGGAGGTTTCTGATGGCGTGATTGCACCGGGATATACGGATGAAGCGCTTGAGATTCTGCACCAGAAGAAAAAGGGAAATTACGTTGTGATGCAGATTGATCCTGATTATGTGCCGGATCCGATCGAGAGACGTCAGATCTTCGGTGTGACCTTTGAGCAGGGCCGTCAGGAGCTGGAGATTAATGACGCGCTTCTGTCGAATATTGTGACAAAGAACAAGGATCTTCCCGAGTCTGCTCTTCGTGATCTGAAGATCTCGCTGATCACCTTGAAGTATACCCAGTCCAACTCTGTCTGCTTTGTAAAGGACGGGCAGGCAATCGGTGTCGGGGCAGGTCAGCAGTCCCGTGTGCATTGCGTACGTCTGGCAGGACAGAAGGCAGATAACTGGTGGAAGAGGCAGAGTCCGCAGGTACTTGGTCTTCCCTTCAGAAAAGACATCCGCCGTGCAGACCGCGATAATGCAATTGATGTCTACATTGGCGATGAATATATGGATGTGCTTCGTGATGGAGAGTGGCAGAAGGTCTTCACGGAAAAACCTCCTGTATTTACGGCAGAGGAGAAGAGAGAATGGCTTGATAAGCTGCAGGGCGTAACACTTGGATCTGATGCGTTCTTCCCATTCTCTGACAATATCGAGAGAGCGAAGAAATCCGGTGTGCAGTATATTGCTGAGCCGGGCGGATCCATTCGTGATGACGCTGTTATTGCATGCTGTGACAAATACAATATGGTTATGGCATTTACAGGAATCCGTCTTTTCCATCATTAATTATTCTGGAATTGTATGCATACCGACAGTATGCATTTGCGAATGCATGTTTTGTGCATCCCGGAACTGCCATCAGTTCCGGGATGTTTCTGTACAGGCAGGCATTTCCCCGTGCACGCACTCTGATGCTGCGTTATGCATCAGAATCAGAGGTGTGTCCAGAGGGCACTTCTCATTTGGCTGTTTCCGTTCGTAAACGGACAGTAAGCTGGTTTTATGCTTGTTTTTTGTTGCTGCGAAACTCGTCGGGCAAAAACCGCCCTCCTCAAACATTCTCGCAATCAACATTATTGGCAGCTTCGCATAAAACCAGCTAACTGTCCGTAGAACTCACTCCAAAGGCCTGCATGAGAAGCGCCCTCCGGACACATGTGAACCAATGTCATTTAGTTTAGAGATGAAAACCAGTCTATGTTTTCAAGAATC
>JBJEMO010000051.1:0-2692 GCA_051879715.1 Bilifractor sp. | reverse complement strand
ATCGACCGTGACGGACACCGGCCGCTTCTCATCCGGCGTGTCCTTCCAGACCTTCCTGACCTCATAGCCCTTGTAGCTTTGCGTGCTGAACTTTCCTGCCATGTCCGCAGTAACATCGTAGGTATATCCCTGCGTCGGATCTCCGTTCACGTACGGCGACGCCAGCATCAGATTCATGCGGTTCACTGCACCATCAGACACGTCGATGCTCGGCTCACCGTCTGCATCCTTCTCCAGCTCAGTCGAGATCCATTTGCCTCTCACAAGAAGCCGGTGCGTGTTGATCCCATACGGCGTGCATGTCACAAGCGTGCAGTAATTCTTCCCGTCCTCGATCTGCAGGTTCTGGACCTCATTTGGAAGAACGACGCTGATCTGATCGACCTCGTATGTGATAACGCGCCCGAGCACAATCAGCTTGAACGTATCGCCCTCCTTCATCCGGTCGATGTTCGTAAAGAGCTCGGCCGACGGAAGGTGCCAAATTGCACTTGAAAGACATCACTTCATAATCAAATACCTTTTCAGCAAATACGTACAGAAATACGGAAAAGTATAGATACCATCGCTTTCACCCACATTTCCCATGACAAGTTTGATCCCGAACGATGTGTCCGTATATTTTTCTCCTTGAATTAAAGTGCGCAGAGACTTCGAGGTATTGTTAGAAGATTTTACTTCTACCGGAATCAGATGAACCTCATCCCTTATGAAAAAATCCTCTTCCAATGTGGAATCTTCTTTTTTGTAATAATAAAGCCCTAGTCCCTGCTTTTTGAGCGCATCCGCAGCAAAATTCTCATACAATGCCCCTTTATAAACACCCAATGCCTTATTGACGCGCAGATTTCTCTGTGCTTCCTCGTCAAGAGAAGCGGTGAGAAGCCCTGTATCACTATAATAAAGCTTGAACTTAGAGGTGTCATAATTTCCCTTCAGAGGGAGCTGCGGAAAATTAAGGCAATAACAAATATTGATTATTCCTGCATCTTCCAGCCATTCAATGCAGCCAAAGTAATCCTTGGCCCGGCCTCCTTTTCTGATTTTGGCATATTGGAACTTTTTATTTTCCTTCGCAAGCTGTGCTGGAACGCTGCGCAACACGCTGATGATCTTTGCCTGATCCAGGCCCTCCGCGTACTTTCTTGCATCCTCTTCGTAATCCATTAATAGCTGGTTCTGAATCTCATGAGGCTGGCCGAATGTTTTTGTCTGGATATAGGATCTTACCACAGCAGGCATTCCACCAAGAATGCAGAAATCGATGAAATGATCCATGAATATCTTCATATCCAGCTCACTAAATGGCACCAGATCTGTCATATGCGTGAGCATCTCCTGGGATATCGTGTCGTCATAACCAACCGCCCAAAGATATTCCTCAAAGTCCATAGAATACATCTCATAGTCGATTTTATATCCCACGCTGACGCTGGTAATTTTGTTATAGTGTATCCCCAGCAGCGAGCCGCTGCATATGACATCATATTTTCCTTCCTGGTCGAAGAACTTAAGCGAAGTAGTGATGTCCGGACATTCCTGAATCTCATCAAAAAAGATCAAGGTCTTGCCTGGCACCAGCCGTTTATCCGGATCTACACGGGAAATCCGATTGATGATTGTTTCCGGTTTATAGCCATTCTCAATAATAGATTTGTACAAAGGCTCCTCGAAGAAGTTGATTTCCACGACATTTTCGTAATTAGCAGCCGCAAAATGCCGAATCGCTTCCGTCTTTCCAACCTGCCTGGCGCCTTTCACGATCAATGGCTTATGTGCCGGATTATTTTTCCATTCCTGCAGAAACTGATCAATTTTTCTTCTTAAGTACATGAAAAACCTCCTGCCCATCCTTTTTCCCAAAAACAGACTGCAAAAAAAGGATGTCAACATTTTCATAGGTGAGCTTCTATTTGTATTGTACACTTTCATGAGCGAGTTTTAAACTATTTTGCACATTTTCATGAGCGAGTTTTGCCCTGCTTTTTGCATTTTCATGGGCGAGTTTTGTCCCGTCTTTCACATTTTCATGAATGAGTTTTATCTTGCATTACACATTTTCATGATTTAAGTATATGCCTGCTTTTTCCATCTCTTCCGGATAAATGGCGTCCTCTTGCAGTACGAGCTTGACCTTCTCACGATAAAGAAAACCTCCCGTCTGGCTGGCATTCCTTTTCATGCAGGCCAGGCGGGAGGCTGGTAATAATACTGATCCCGGCAATATTTCGTCATTCCAACTGCACCAGCAATTGTCTGGTCTCCCTTTTCCATGTTCCGTTCGATCAGAATATACATCAGAGTATTATGACTGTACGTCATACCGAGACGAAGCAGGAAATCGGCATCATCTTCCAGAATGCCACTGTCATCCTCTTTAAAGAGATCCTCAAGATTTTCTTTGGTGAACTGAAGATCCGCATTATCCGCAAATTCAAAGTTCATCTGAATAGAGTAGGGAATAACTCATCGCTAGTTTTCCTTGCTGCTTTCATTATGAGTATTTTGCACCCCTTACTCAGTCTGTCCCTGGAAGGAGTTCAAGTTCAACGTCCTGTCATCCGGCAACTGGTAAATGTAATAAGCTGCCAGTCGGTCGGTTATGACATGCAAACAATACAATATCAGATATTATACCTTAGATATTACTATCCGGACGGACAGTCTGTTTTTCAATTTTGCAGGAGACAGC
>JBJEMO010000050.1:0-2708 GCA_051879715.1 Bilifractor sp. | reverse complement strand
ATAAAAATCACCCTTCATAAACTCCCCGATCTGTTTGCGGATATCATCATGCAGGATCAGGGATGCCGCATTCATTTTTGTTTCGTTCGTCAGGCAAAACATAGGCATGAAAAATTCCTCTGCCCTCCTGTCTCCGTTCAACAGATTCTGAGGTTTTTCTCCCATAATCGAGGATTCCATCAGATCATTTATTGAGTATAAAGCCGGTCCACGGTTCTTATCTGATGCCATCGCATCCTGATGGAGAGTCTGGACATCTATCTTCCATGCCTCCAAAAGTGCTTTGGTCACGGAAACAGAAGCAATGCCGTCTTTATTTTCCGACAGGTTGACCGTATAATAAGCTGCGAAATCCCCATGCATGGTCACAGCTTTATCTTCCAGCCATTCCCTGTTCTTTTCCGGGTCGCACATCCTGATCTGCAGTTTATCCTTAACATTCGCATAATCCATCATGCCATTTACATCAACGTCCAGATCCGTATCCATTTTTTCAATCCAAAGGTCTGCCACATCCCCTACACAGGCATCCGGGCTTTTCCCGTTCCGGTATTCCTGGTAAAAGGAATCCAGATATACATTCGGTGTGATATTGGTGTCCTTTGCGGGAATGACCACCGCCGTCAGTGTCAGCCCGTTCTTCTTTACTACTTCCTGCAGATGGATATTGGCATCCGCATATTTTTCCGGAAGATAGTCCTTCACATTGTCCTTCACATATTCAAAAAAATCTTTTCTGTTCATCATACGCAATTACCCCCTTCTGATCATGTGCTGGTTCATTCTCTTTTTGTTGACTGCCTGCTCTGCTTTTTTCTGGTATGCCATCATTCTCTTGAATGATCTCTCCTGCATTTCTCTCCCTGCCTGCACTGTGTTCATTGTTTTCTTCATATTCTTTACCTGTCCTTTCTTGATTTTGCTATGATAAAAGGGAGCCTCAAATCAAGGCTCCCTGCTCATATAAGGTTACTATTTTCTTTTTCTCTTTCTTCTGGCTGCCAGAAGTCCGGCAATGCCGCTTACAGATACTGCCAGCAGTACCACCGGAAGCCAGAGATTCGTCTCATCCCCGGTCTTCGGATTACCTGCTGACGGTGTTCCCGGTGTGCCTTCCGTTGTCTGTGGCACTTCCGGCTTGTCATTTGTCAGGTCAAAGGTCACTTCCACAATCGGTGTGCTGTCATCTTTGTAGGCAAATACCACCTCATGCTCGGTCTCATCCAGTGTGTATCCATCCAGTGTCTTGGTTTCTACCAGATAATATTTCTTCTCACCGGCAAATTTACCGTCTTTGTACTCAGCGATCTCATAAAGGCCGCTCTCCGCATGACCGGCAGCATCCGTCTTTAAGGTCTCCAGCACCTTTCCCTTGCTGTCACGGAGTTCAAATTCCACGCCTTTTAACGGCTCGCCGGTTTCCTTATCTGTTTTATTCAGGATCACTTTACCCTTTGCGGTATCATCCTTCATAACAACCGTCTGGATCTCGCCGGTATCTTTCACTTCAAAGGAGACATCGGCTGTCAGGATAAATCCTTTCGGTGCCTGTTCTTCCCTGAGTGTGTATCTGCCAATCGGCAGCTTCTCCACATAATGCGGCTCCTCTGTGGAAGTCCAGCTTTCCACTACCTGGTCATTTTCATCCAGGATCGTCAGCTTCGCACCCGGGATCTCCTGGTCTCCGGTGATATCCGTTTTGCTGATCTGCACCTTTGTCACATCGTCCTTCATCTCATGCTTCTGGATTTCCGCAGTATTCTCGATGGTAAATTCGATGCTTTCTGCAGTTACATATCCATCTGCAGGTTTGGTTTCTGTCATTGTGTAGGTTTTGCCGACTACCAGCTCTTTGATCACATGGGCTTCTTCTGTGGATACCCATTCATCCACCACATTGCCGTCCTCATCGGTCACTTTCAGGTGGGCACCGGGAAGCTCATCCCCTGTTGTCAGGTCAGATTTTGTCAGTTCCACGGTTGTAGCCTCATTTTCAAAGGTAAAATCATAGCTTACCTCTGCCTGATCCGCACCGGCATATTCAAAGGTGAAATCCTGTTCCTCATTGGTGGTCACAAAACCATCCGGAGCATACAGCTCTTTCACATAATAGTTTCCGTCTACCGGCAGGTCTGCCGTAAAGGTAATCTGACCGTTTTCATCGGTAGTCTTAAGCTCAATGAGCGTATCTGCTTCCAGCAGGACATCACCGCTGGCATTTTTGATATCCTCCCTTGTAAACAATCCGAAGATACCGCCTGCCAGTACACGCTCCGTGTCTTTTTCCTTTTTCAGGACGGTCACTTTGACTTTCTGGCGGTTATTCTGCCATGCTTCATCATACGTTACCACCGGGGTATCCTGGTCACGGTAACTTAAATCCACATATCTCGGTTCCCCATCCAGCACATAACCATGGGCAGTTTCTGCCTCTTTCACATAGTATTTTCCAACCGGAAGATCCCCAAGCTGTGCAATACCATTGGTATCTGTGGTAATGGTTCCCACCAGTTCATCTGCTTTGAAGTAGTCTTCGCTGACACCATCAGACGCTTTGATATCTTCTGCAGCATAAACGTTAAAGGTAACTTCGGTAAGGCTTCCGGTGATATACTCAAACAGATGCTCCACAGTGCCTTTTGCGTTATCCAGAAACGTTACTTTATCCAGGAATTCACCCTTTTTGTTGATGATCAGAAGCCCGGTCG
>JBJEMO010000049.1:0-19180 GCA_051879715.1 Bilifractor sp. | reverse complement strand
AATCGAACCCTTGTTTTCGCCGTGAGAGGGCGACGTCTTAACCGCTTGACCAATCAACCGAAACCTATTTTATCAGAGACCCGAATAAAAAGCAAGCACTTTTTTCAACATTCTAAATCATCTGCAGGTTTGGAAATGCACTTGCGAACCGGAATAAAAATTGCGTGATCATCCCACGAAAAAAGCAGATACCCGAATGGATATCTGCTCCGCAGTTGATAAGGGAATCGAACCCTTGTTTTCGCCGTGAGAGGGCGACGTCTTAACCGCTTGACCAATCAACCGAGGTCTATCTTATCAAAGCCCCCGGTGAAAAGCAAGCTTTTTTTATCTCAGATGCATTTTTTTCTAAACATGAAGCTGAACCACTTCAACATTTCATCGGTTGAAGAGAGATCAGAAGCGCTCGCAGGAACCGTCAGGATGTCTCTGCAGGATATTCGTCACTGTAAAGCCTCCATCCTTCAGGACCTTTGTCATCGTCTCGACAGAAACCTCACCTGTTGCCTTGATCTCAATCTCAACGCCGCGCTCGGTATGGTACACTGCCAGATTCTCCAGGTTGGCGTTCTCCTGTGCAAAGAGCTGTGCCACTTTTACCAGCTGCCCGGGGCGGTCCTCACAGGACACCACAAAACGGGTTCCTGGCTTACGGTAGCCTGTCAGATCCGTGAAGGCGCGGTAGATGTCACGATCTGTGATAATACCCAGCACCTTTCCGCCCTCATCAACGACCGGCAGCACCGAGATATCATTGTCTGCCATGATGCCGGATGCCTCCTCGAGAAACGCGTCCGGTCCGATCGTCCTTACATCCGTGATCATGATATCACCTACCGTTGTCCGGGTAAGCAGATAATTCAGCTCATAGATGGAAAGAGATGTGCGGTCTGCTCCCGATTTTTCCTTGACCAGTCCTCCGGTCACCAGACCGATCAGTCTTCCCTTCTCATCCACCACAGGCAGGCGGTGGAATCCGCCCTTGCCCATGATATCTGTTGCCTTCATAAGAGATACATCCTTTTTGATCACTGCAGGATCCTTTGTCATATGATCTTTTACAAACATCCTTAACCTCCCAGGTATGCCTTTCTCACACGCTCGTCCTTTGCCAGCTCCTCGCCGGTACCCTCAAGCGTAATCTTCCCCGTTTCCAATACATACGCCCTGTCGGCAATCGCCAGCGCCATGCGGGCGTTCTGTTCCACCAGCAGCACGGTTGTGCCCTGTTTATTGATATCCTCGATAATGTGAAAAATTTCCTTTACCAGAAGCGGCGACAGGCCCATGGACGGCTCATCCATCAGGATGATCTTCGGCTTAGCCATCAGCGCCCGCCCCATGGCAAGCATCTGCTGTTCACCACCGGAAAGCGTTCCTGCCATCTGGGTGCGTCTCTCCTTCAGACGCGGGAACAGGTCAAATACCTTGTTCTCATCCTCTTCGATCCCGGATCTGTCCTTTCGGGTATATGCTCCCAGTACAAGATTCTCCTCTACCGTCTGCTGGGCAAAGACCCGCCGTCCCTCCGGAACCTGGGCCAGGCCCAGGGATACAATCTTATGCGGCGGCATCTTCACCAGGTCCTTGCCATCCAGCGTGATCGTTCCGGCAGCCGGTTTCAGAAGGCCGGAGATCGCATGCATGGTCGTTGTCTTCCCGGCACCGTTGGCGCCGATCAGCGTGACAATCTCTCCGTCCCTGACCTCAAAGGAAATGCCCTTGATCGCTTCGATCATGCCGTAGCGCACTTTCAGATTTTCTACTTTCAGCATCGTGCATTCCCTCCTTAATCACCGATATAGGCCTTGATAACTTCCGGATTGTTCTGAATCTCCTGCGGCGTACCCTCTGCCAGCAGCATACCGTAGTTCAGCACAGTGATGTGCTCGCAGATCTGCATGACGAGCTGCATGTCGTGCTCGATCAGCAGAATCGCGATCTTGAAGTGATCACGCACCGTCCGGATCATTGCCATAAGCTCCTCAGTCTCCTGGGGATTCATGCCGGCAGCCGGCTCATCCAGCAGCAGAAGCTTTGGTTCTGTCGCCATCGCACGGGCGATCTCCAGCCTTCTCTGCTGTCCATATGGCAGATTTCCGGCTGTCAGGTCCGCATACTCCGAAAGATGGAAAATCTCCAGCAGCTCTCTGGCCTTTTCCTCCGCCTTCTTCTCCTCGCGGCGGAAACGGCCGGTACGGAAGATCGCATCAAAGTTATTGTAAGAGATATGATTGTGCATACCGGTCTTTACATTGTCAATGACGGACATATTGTAAAAGAGCCGGATGTTCTGGAAGGTCCGCGCAATACCTGCCTGTGAGGCCTGCACCGGGTTGAGTTTCTCCATATCCTGCCCCTCCAGGAAAATCTTCCCACGGGTGGGCTGGTATACCTTTGTCAGCATATTGAATACGGTGGTCTTGCCGGCACCGTTCGGTCCGATCAGACCGTCGATCTGCTCAGGATAGATCTTCATATTCAAATCGTTTACAGCCGTCAGACCTCCGAAATCAATGCCAAGGTCCTGCACCTCCAGGACCGGTTTTCTGTTCTCCTCAGCCATTGCCGGACACCTCCTTTCCTCTTCCCTTTTCCGCTTTCTTCAGACGCAGATTCTTCAGACGGAGACGGATCGCCTGATTGTTTGTCACAATCATGATCACGATCAGCACAATCGCATAGATCAGCATGCGGTAGATAGACAGGAACCGCAGCACCTCCGGAAGCACGACCAGAAGCGTCGTCGCGATGATGGTTCCGGTCATATTGCCAAGTCCGCCCAGAACCACATATACGAGGATCAGGATGGAGAGGTTAAAGTCAAACTTTGTCGCCGCAAAGGAGGAATAATTCAGGCCATAGAGTGCACCTGCGGCGCCGCCAAGTGCGGCGGAAACCACAAAGGCCAGTGTCTTCTCCGCAACCGCATTGATGCCGACTGTAGAAGCGGCAATCCGGTTGTCACGGCATGCCATGATTGCGCGGCCGTTCCGGCTGTTCATCAAATGGTACACGATGATCAGAGAAATCATCACGAGAATAAATCCTGCCGTAAAGGTGGAAACCGTATTGACACCGGTGGCACCCATCGGTCCGGAGATCATCAGGGTCCCGTCCTCCTGCATCTGAATCGTATTGTTGACAAAGCTGAAGTGCAGTCCGTTTTCGTCGATGCCAAGGTAGATATTATTGATGATATTTACAATGATCTGTCCGAAAGCCAGGGTTACAATCGCCAGATAGTCGCCTTCCAGCTTCAGAACGGGGATGGACATCAGCCACCCGAGAAAACCGGCTACTACCGTTCCGCAGACGATGCAGATCAGCAGAACAAGCGCCGGTGCCGTAACCCCATGGAAATTCAGTGTGCCTGCCACAATAACAGCGGTAAAGGCGCCCAGAGACATGAAGCCCGCCTGTCCCAGATTCAGCTCGCCGGAAATACCGACGTTCATATTCAGACCGATTGCCGCGACGATGTAACAGCACACCGGCACCAGAAGCGCCGTATACTTTCTGCCCAGAAGCCCTGCTCCGCTCATGATGCTGAGCACAATGAACAGAAGGATGACGATGGAATAGGAAACCGTAGCGTTTTTATTGCGTTTCAGTAATTCTTTCATAGGCGGCCTCCTCTCAGACTTTCTCACTGATCTTACGCCCCAGAAGACCGGCAGGCTTGATCAGAAGAATGACGATTAATACACCAAATACAATGGCATCAGAGAGCTGCTGGGAAATATAAGCCTTTGAAAGGTTTTCGATTACACCCAGAAGCAGTCCTCCCACAAAGGCGCCGGGGATGGACCCGATGCCTCCAAGCACGGCAGCTGTAAAGGCCTTGATACCTGGCATGGCACCCATCGTCGGGGAAATCGACGGATAGGTCGCGCCAAGGAGCACGGCAGCAATGGCTGCCAGACCGGAACCGATGGCAAAGGTCAGGGAAATGATCATATTCACGTTGATGCCCATCAGCGTGGCTGCTCCCTTGTCCTCAGAGCAGGCACGCATCGCGCGTCCCGTATTTGTCCGTCCCACAAACAGCATAAGCAGGACCATAATGATACAGCAGGCTGCAATCGTAATGATCGTGAGCCAGGATATGGTCAGTGACCCGATGGTAATACCACCCTGCGGGAAGATATTGGACGGGAAGAACTTGGAGTCAGCGCCCCAGAGAATCAGCGCGCCATTCTCCAGAAAATAAGATACACCGATTGCTGTAATCAGAACTGCCAGGGATGAAGCTTCACGGAGCGGCTTGTATGCAAGACGTTCAATGACAACTCCGAGCACAGTGCAGACCAGAACCGAAAGAAGAATCGCAACCGCAGGCGGCATCCCGGCTCCGGAAATTGCAAAGAACGCAACATACGCGCCGACCATGATAATATCGCCGTGCGCGAAGTTCAGCATTTTTGCAATTCCGTACACCATGGAGTAACCGAGGGCCATGATCGCATAGACACTGCCCAGACCCAGCCCGCTTATGAGATATGACAGGAATTGCATAAGACTACCTCCTTCAATAAATGGGAAAAACAGACAACTGTCCCAGAGCGCAGATGGTACGGCACTCCGGGACAGATCCTGTTACTTATTCGGCTGAAACATAGGAGCCATTCTTGATCACAATTGCACGCGGCTCCTTGGAAACCTCACCGTTCTCGTTCCAGGTGATGTCACCAGGTGCGGTAATTCCCTGGAATTTCATCGTTGTAAACTGCTTGATCAGAGCAGCCGTTATATCATCTGTAGAGCTCTTCGGTGTGACATCCGAATTCTCAAGTGCCTGAGCCAGCGCATTGACTGCATCGTAAGCATCAGCTGCGAACTGGTTCGGTGTCTCGCCGTATTTATCCTTGTATGCCTTGACAAAGCTCTGGGTCTTCTCATCAGTTGCATCAGCAGAGAACGGTGTCAGCATGTACAGACCCTCTGCAAGGGATGTGTCGAAATTATCCTGTGTAAGAATGCCGTCCATACCGTCGCATCCGAAGAAGGTCGGTGTGTATCCGGCATTCTTGGCTGCCTGCAGGATCAGGGAAGCCGGCTGATAATATATTGGAAGGAACACAATATCTGCGCCCGCATCCTTTGCCTGCTTGATCTGAACCGAGAAGTCCGTCGCGCCCTTTGTGAAGGTTCCGGTACTTACGATATCCAGATTCTTTGCCTTTGCCTCTTCTACAAAGGTATTGTAGATACCTGTGGAGTAGTTGTCGTCATTACGGTAGATAATCCCGACCTTTGTACCAAGGTCTGTGTGCTCTGACAGATAATCTGCGGAAGCTTTTCCCTGGTTCGGGTCTGTGAAGCACATCTGGAAGATGTTGCCATAGGGGTTCTTGTTGTTCTCCGCATCCTGATAGATAATGGCCGTGGAAGAACCGGATGGCGTGATTGCGAAAATGTTATCCTGCTTGTAAAGCGGGGAAACGGACTGGCCGGAACCAGAGGTTACTGTAAGCAGGGAAACCTGCATGCCCCAGTCTGCCAGCGTATTGTAGGCATTTACCGCAGCCTCTGTATCAGCCTGGTCATCCTGGAAGTTCAGCTCAAACTGAACGCCTCCCTTTTTATTGATTTCATCAATGGCAAGCTCAGCCGCATTCTTTACGGCAATTCCATATACAGATGCGTCTCCGGAAAGCGGTCCGGATGCGCCCAGCTTAAAGGCATCCCCGGAAGCCGTTGTAGTTGTTCCGGATGTCGCCTCAGCGGCGGTGCTGGATGATGTCGTTCCCGATGTAGACCCGCATGCGGCCATGGAGCCACAAAGTGCGGCGATAAGCCCTAAAGACAATAATTTCTTTTTCATAAGTTCTCCTTCCCTTAAATAAATCCATAAAAATAATATGAACCCTATAATATACGAAAAAGGATACAGATGCAATGCTATTTTTTCACGAAAGAAACTGCATATCCGTAAAAGAAACTGCCAATTCCACGAAACGCTCCCTTCACTCTGCAAAAAAACTCTGCTGATCTTACAAAGACTCCAGTGAGATTGCAAAAGGCTCCGCTGAGTTTACAAAAGACCCTGTCTGTTCCACGAAAGAATCTGTTATACTATGAAATGTCTTCCTGTTCTGCAGAAGCTGCAGACTGGAAAGATTCATCATTTGGAGGAATTTGCTATGAATAAAAAAGAGGTTCTTGAGATCAGAAAGCTGTTCAAACCGGAGGACTGCCGTGTGGACAGAATCCGGGGCTGCTATGTAGACGGCCACAAAAACAAGGTTTCTGAGATGAAAGAGGCTTTCCTCTCCCTGCCCGAGGAGGAGCTGCATAAATACACCGATCTGTTCAAGAAAACCCTCTCCGGACAGCTTGGGAAAAACCTTCTGAACCTGACCTTTCCCCTGCAGGAGGAAGCAGAGGGTGGGCGTCAGAGCACCCTTCTGGCCCTGCGGGAGTGCAATCTGGAGGATGATGCCCTGGTCTCTGCCTTTTATGATAAAGTTATCGAATCCTATCTCTATGCAGAGAACTACCTGATTCTGCTGATCCACGGCACCTATGACGTCCCCGGACGCGCTTCCGATCATCAGGAGATGTTCGATGCATCCGATTACGTGTATTCCTTCATCCTGTGCAGCATCTGTCCGGTATCTCTCTCAAAGCCCGGCCTCGTTTATGATCTGCCCAGCAATGCCTTCATCGACAAGACCCAGGACTGGATGGTCCAGATGCCGGATACCGGCTTCCTTTTCCCCGCCTTCAATGACCGGAACACAGACATTCATTCGCTTCTCTACTACGCAAAGAACCCTGAGCTTCTGCACCCCGAGCTGATGGAGGATATCCTTGGCTGTCAGCTTCCGATGACAGCAGGTGACCAGAAGAAGACCTTTGACCAGATCATTGAGGATACCTTCAGTGATCACTGCGACTTCGAGGTTGCCAAGACCGTCCACCAGAATCTGAACGCACTGCTGGAGGGAAAAAAGGACGATCCGGAGCCGACACCCCTGGACAAGAATGAAATCCGCCGTTTCCTGGAGAGCTGCGGCGCCGAAAAGGAGCAGATAGAACGCTTTGAAGAAACCTATCAGGAGAGTCCTGCGGAGGAGCCGCACATCCTAGCCTCCAATATCGCAAATCCACGGAAATTTGAGGTAAAATCTGACGACGTGAAGATCGCCATCGACTCCTCCCGGACCGACCTGATCGAAACAAGGCAGATCGACGGTATTGAATATATCCTGATACCTCTGACAGACAACGTGGAGGTCAACGGAATACGGATCCGCAGCAATATGGAGCAAAAAAAATGACACCTGCTCTGCAGGTGTCTCCAAAATACGCCGTTTATGATACCTTCATTCTGTATCAGAATTTTATAACCGATATTACTATGATATTGGGATCAAACGGTAAATGCGAAACCGTGAGAATTTCAAGACAATTTCAACTATACCTGTTCCTTCACAAGCATCAGGCCGGTGTATGTCACGGTATCCTTTCCATAATAATAGCCCAGCTGATTGTCCTTGCATACCTGACTGACCAGAAGTCCGTATGCCTCCATAGAGGACAGCGCCTTATCCGGAAATCTGCAGGGTGCATCCGGATAGGTGCATTTCTTGCAGATTCTGCAGCCACCGCTGGATAAAGGCAGAACATCCGCGCCCGCGGCACGCATGGATCTCAGAAATTCGGAAAAATGCTCCTTCTGCGCAGCCTCTCCTTCCATCATCCCCTCATAATCCATGGAATCCTCCAGGGCCTGCGTTGTCTGTACCAGCACACCCCAGTCATACTCCAGCATGCGCGCCTGACATTCCTCAATCGTCCCGCATGCCGGCGGGCAGGTCCAGCTGTTTCCATAGGCATTGCACTTGTCTGCCCTGCACATGTCCCGCACTTCCTTCATGCACTTCCAGGTTTCCTTTTCAGAAATCCCAACATGAGAAAAGCCGGTATCCTCTGCTATTTTCAGTGCTTCCTCTCTTGTAAACACCTTTTATTCATCTCCCCAATGCAAAATCCCGATCATTTCAATAGTCAGACCTGAATATTCCGATACATCAGATCAGCCCAAGCTTCTGGAAGCCGTGCAATATACCATCCTGATCGATCGGGTCCGTGACAAGATCCGCTGTTTTCTTCAGCTCCGGTCCCGCATTTCCCATTGCAACACCTGTCGCCGCATAATCGAGCATTTCAAAATCATTCGGTCCGTCGCCAAAGGCAATGGTGTCCTCCCATCTTCCGCCGTTTGTCTCCAGAAAACGTTTCATGCCAAAGGCCTTATCGTAGCCCTGGATCGTGATCTCTCCATTGTTGCTCTCACCCATCACGAAGCTGCTTTCCGCAACACGAAAGTAATCCCCAAGATCCTCCTGCATCTGCCGGATCGAAACCCCCGCATGATAGAACACGAGCTTGTTGATTTCAGGGCAGTGCCGGAGATCATCCGTAAAGACAATCTTTCCGAGCATTTCTTCTTTCTTATGCAGAGCCTCTTCTGAGCCGCCCAGCAGCTGCACGGCATCGTCCCTTCTTTTTGCATGGCAGTACAGGCTTCCATCACCCTGAAGAAAGAACAGACTTCCGATCTCATCCAGATAATGAATCAGCTCCTTCAGCTTTCCGGGGTCTGCAAATTTCCGGAATACAAGATCACCCTTATAGCGCACCATGGTGCCCGCACCACTGACAATCCCCTGAAACAGATCACTGGTCCGCATCCATGGATAAATCTGTGCATAGGTCCTCCCTGTGCAGATCACAAGCTCATGTCCATTTTCTGCTGCCTTGCGAAGCGCATACGCCGCTGAATCCGGAAGCTTCCCATGAAAATCCGTCAATGTACCGTCAATATCCAAAAAAACCGTCTTCATCGTTGTCTGCGCTCCATTAATCGGTCAGCATGTCATCATTTCTTCGCCGTTCAAGAATCAAAGGTCAGCCTGCAATCATACCTTCGCAGTCCCTTCATCCGATGACGGTCTGACATCCACTGCCTTCTTCTGAACTTCCCCGCTGAAGCTGCGATGCTCATTGGCATAGATCAGCCACTTCATGATCACATCATAGCTCTCCGGCCTGTGCGGAAAATTACAATCCGTGCAGTCCTTGATGATCTTACCATCCTTCTTCCGGATAAAAACAGGCTTACCGGGACATTTCTCCTCGAGATAAAACGGACAGTAACAGAACAGGCAGTTAAAATCCTTAAGCCCCTTATGGCACGGGAAAAACCTGCAATCTCTGTTTTCAAAAAATCGATAGGAATTCTCCATCTATTGCCATTCTTCCTTTCATGCCCGCTGCTTCTGCAGCCTTATACCTTTTCCTTTTCAGAACCAACAGGGGTTTTGAATCTGCTTCTGAGAATCTGGTCCATCGTATCCTGGTCCTGGTCCAGGGCAATGGAGAACTCACTGCAGAGAATCGATTCAGCTTCCCGAAGATATTTCTCGTCCACCGTTGTAAACTTCCTGCCCTGCTCCAGTCTCTTCTTTCGTCTTTGCAGCAGCATCTTGATCATACTGATACATTCGCAGACATCGTTGTTACGGATGATTTCCTTGTACTGCTCTTCCCGGAACTTCTCACTGGATACCACAAGCACATCGATATCCGGGATCTGATCCACCATACTCTGTGCCGTCTGGCGGTCCATAACCTTCCGCATAGAGACCTTGTCATTATCTACCGGGGAGTAAATCGTACTCTTGTCCGAATTCACAGGCCGCAATACGTAATATTTACGTTTTCCATCGCAACCGGGCATGTGAAGCCTGGTTACATCCGTTACGAGGCAGGGTCCATTTGTTCCATATACTACATAGTCACCTTTCTGATACATTTTTTGCCTCTTTTCTTTATCTGCTATAACCCATTGCTGCTGAAAACCCTTTTACAACCACAAATTCTTCTATATTATACCAAAAAATGGCCGTTTTTGAAAGTCACATATGACACGAATTGCATGCAACCTAAATTACAAGTGAAAATGCGAATGATTTTTGTATTTATTTGAGTACAATTTATCTGAGGCCCTGGGCATAGTCGGCATCATATGGAGTACCAGCTAAACGGATCTCTCGGTACATAGCTTGATCGGTTGTTCCGATGATTTGAGCAATATAGGGAATCCGCTCACCATTCTCAAGCATCTTCTGGATCTTCTGACGATCTTCATAGGTAATTATATGTATCTTCTTTCTTGGCAGCTTCTCCGGAGCCTTAACGTCCGGAAACTGTTCGTCGATTTCTCTTAAAAGTTCATCATCAAGATCTGCATCTATCGTATACATAGAAACCTCTACTTTCCAAAGAAAAACAGAAGCTACCTATAAGCTCTTTAAATCTTAGCAGGACTACAAAAAGTTCGAAGATCGGTTACCCTGTAGTTCAACTTGGTCAGCAAAAGCTTATAGGTAGCTTATCTTTATTCTTAAAGATATACTACACCAATAGGCGATATTATGTATACTATTTTTCTGGAATGAAACACAAAAAGGCCGATCCGAAAATCAGCCAGCTAACAAATCGGCCACCTTGTCCGTATCAATATCATCGATCTGATCCAACTCTCCCAGGAACAATTCTTCCGCAGATTTCCCGTGAAATATTCTCCTCGGATAATGATTAATCCATTCTTCCGCTTCCTGGATGGCTTCTTCACTATACTGGTCGATATCCGCACCCTTTGGCACTTTTCTTCGAACCATTTTATTGATGTTTTCGTTTGTCCCACGTTCCCAGGAACTGTAGGCATGGCAATAATAGAGGTCTGTCCTCTTTCCGTCAAAAATCTTCGATGTTTCCAGACCGGAAACATCCGAAAATTCGACACCATTATCCATTGTGATCGTTTTGAAAAGCTCGGAAAAGGTCGAACCAAGCTTCTCTTCCAGCCAGTCAATCCGATCCACAACGCTGGAAGCTCCCTGGTCCGGAAGTTTATAGACAAGTTCCTTTCTGGTTTTCCGTTCCGAGAGAACCAGAAGGCAGCTCTTTGATACATTCTTTTTTCCTTTTACAGTATCCATTTCCCAATGGCCGAATTCCTCCCTGGAATCGATAGAATCCGGTCTTTGATCGATGGAGCGTCCAGCAGAACGCCTTTTTTGAACAGGATGGACCTTCTTTACCTCTCTGGTCCGCTGTCCCTTCACGGGAAGATTCTTATTAGAAACAGTCAAAAAAAGGTCCTTATCAATATAGTTGTAGAGAGTCTGGACACAAATAGTCGTATCAAACGTTTCTCCACAGGTTTTGGATGCATAGAGAGCTGCCTCCGGACTATAACCTTTTTCGGCAATCATATTTTCCAAAAACTGGGCATACTTATGGTCATGTCCGATTTTAAGCTGGCTTCCACGGTTTTCATTCAAACGATCATGCTTCAGTTGAGCAAGGTCGGTAGAATATTTCGTACATTCCGTAAGATCAGAGTTCGTATGGGTATAGAATCCCCGTTTCAATTCCCGATAAATCGTTGAGATATGGAATCCGAGATAGTTTGCTATCTCTTTCACACTTGAACCATTATTATAGAGAGCTTCCAGTTGTAGCCTGTCACTCCGATTTAATGTCCGAAATGTTCTCTTCTTTTCCATAACCGTCTTGGCCTTCTTCGTCCATTTTCTTTATTTTTTCTTCGACGGATTGGTAAAGAAATTCATTGACGGAAAGTCCGAGTTTTTTTGCATACGCCTGGAGCCGTTTCCGTTCCCCGGAATGGACACGGAACATCACGCCTTCATAATGTTCTTTGATATAGATTTCTTTCTTTTCCTCTCTGGCAGTTTTTTTTCTAGGTTTCTTACTTTCCATTAGTTTTACCAATCCTTTTTGTGACGAATTATACCACGGCTGTGTACTGATATCAACCCGTTGAGGATACTTTTAACGGATTTAGCATAAGATAATTTCGAAGATTATTGTCGTCTGCATTAAGTAAGAATTTTAATTCTTCTTCCGATCTTCCATCCATCATGGCAGCACTTAAGATTTTTTTCCGTTGGTCAGACAGTCCTTTCCTTTTTTTCTGCAAAAGATCAGAAAACGAATCCTCAGATACCTTTTTTGTGTCAGATTCTGACACAGGATTTTTCTTATTACCTTTCAGTTGAGAAATAATCTGGTCAACTGAATTGGACGGTTCCTTCTCTAGCTGACCTTTTGGAACAATACGAGGGAAGGCCTTTGCTGCTCGTTCCAAAGCATCCTCTTCGCTGAAATCCATCCGAAGAAAATCATCTACATTGATCTTATAGGAGTGCACCCCTTCCGGAACGGAATCCAAAATCTCTATGGGCTTCGTATTTTCCTTACCCGTTATCGTATGCTGCACTCCATTCATATCGGTGCGGATTTTTACAAAGTGGACATAGCCGTGATACTTTTCGTTTTCTTTATTTAATCGGAGAGCTTCGTAATAATGAGATTCCGGGCTGACATAAGGTTTTCCCTTCCTTTTGGCTTTTTCTTTCAGTTTCTCGATCTTTTTATCGGAAAACTTCGGATCTTCCCAGGGCATCCGTTTCCGGTCATAAATCGGATCTTCTTCCTCCAGAAAAACGATGGCATCCGAAAGTGGCATCTTACCAACCTGTTGTTGTGTTAAGAGGGAGACACCAACCCGATCATGACTGGCAGAGATATTCATACCATTTTTACTGTCTGATGCTTTATCGGCAGTCATTTGTCCGATCATTTCAGAAATCCATTTCTGCGTATCTTCGGCAGCTCGTCCTGCTCCCAGGAATATTAAGGTAGAAACGTTATCAAAAATCGTCTTGGCTTTACTGTCTCCAAACAGATCTTCCAACTGTGCTCTGGACTGAAGAACGGGAATAAGACTGATGTTATTTGATCGAGTGATACCGAATAGTCCGGTTACATCGTATGGCCTTGCTCCTTTATAAAACTCATCCATCCAAAGCTCCAAGGGAATCGGCAAGGCTCCGCCAGTCTCCCGGAAAGCATTATCTGCAATCCGACAGTTAATCATAATGGCCTGGGTATAGAGCATGGAAGCAACAAAATGGTAGTTATTATTATTTTTCGGTACGCAGATGAACAAAGCCACCTTTTTATCCGTCAAATGTTTTTCATAAGTTCCATCGGAACGTTTCGTGATCGAACCTCCTACTCCGGTTGCAAAATCCCGGAGTTTCATTTCATCCACACCGGAAAAAATTCGATGGAGGGAAGGTGTTTCCAGATATTTGAGCTTGGAGTTTGCGATGATCTTGATGGATCGGACCGTCTCTTCTGCACCATCCTTGACCTTACGATAATACCGGACTGCCGGATTGTTCTCCCCTTCTTTATTTTTAGGATTCTTCGCCAATGCATTCATTTTCTGCTGCAAGACGGAGATTGGTCGTTCCCCAGGCTTTAACGGTCTGCCAGGGTCAACGAACTGACTTTCCTCGTTAATCAGACTCATGACGTTGTTAATGGAGGGATTTCTCGGCTCAGATCCCCCAAAACGGGCATCCCACCACTCGTAAAAGAAAACGGACATGAGCCAGAATTTTGTTCCTTCCGGCCAGAACGGGTCTTCTGCGGTCGGTTGCTCCGGTGTTAAAGAGTCATAAAGGGCTGTGATAAGATACAACAGATCATCTTCATTCTCCACATAAGAAAATGGATTATAGCGGTCCGACTGATCCGGATTTTCCAAGTCCAAAACCCTTACATCGTATCCATGTTCCTGGAACCACAGGCCGTATTTAAATTTCAATTCTCCCTTGACATCCATGATGATTAGATTACTTGAGCCATGCAGGATATTCGGAGTAACAACTGACGTTGTTTTCATAGAACCGGAAGCACCAAGGATAATCATGTTGTTGTTCGATGGCTTTCCATCTCCCTGGGTATCAATGGACAGATTTCTCGTCAGATATCGATTCCATCGATCATCCGGGTTGGCCCGCCGTTTCGTCACCTCATAAGGATCGGCCCAATCAGCAACACCGTACTCCTTTCCGGTTTGGTAATTTCTGAAATTATAAGAGATATAGTAGCAAAGGAAGATCCAGGCAATCAGACCGATACCAAGACAGGGAATAGTTTTCTCGTTATAGTATGTCCAAAGTTTCCAACTATGTTCTTTTAGTCCAATCTGAAGATATTCTGCGAAGTTCATCACATTAGCCTGGGGATACAGAAAGACCACGGAAAAAACATAGCAGGCCAGAAAGATGGCACCGCCAAGAATGACATAGATCCAGGGAGAGATGGAATGCTTTACGATAGGTTGAAAGTTATCTTTTTTTCGATTACTCGACAAAATATCCCTCCTTACATCACTGGTGCTGCCTTCGGCACATCTTGGAGAATGGATTGCAGTTTCTCCGGTTTGATCGGAATAAAGGCTCCTTCGTTCTTTTCCCACAGGTGATTATAGAGATCCATGCCATTTTTATAGATATCTCGTTTGATACCATCTTTCGTTAACACCGCAGGGGATTCGTCTTTTGGCATAAAAACGATATATCGGTTCGTCTGCTTGTCCCGAAATACTTTTTCCGGGGAAACCGCAAGAATCTGTTCATTTTCGCCCCAGGTTCCCGGAATCCGACAGCAGAACAAATCCGGAGAACTGTTTTGAACTTTAGACAAAATCTGATCTTTTGGATTATCGACGAGAGAATCATAAACGGATAAAGGTACAAAATCATCATTATTAAAGAACTCCCCACAGGCAAAGCTCTCCGCATCCTGGGGCACCTTCCCCATGCTGTTTATCAGATCTTCCGCAGGAGTCGCTACGTGAGGGCCTTCGTACTCATTTATCGCTTCTGCAATCTTAGGACTATCCTTCTGTGCTTTCGTTATTACTTCATCTGTCGTCATTTTGGATGCTTTATCGTAGCTCTCAAGCGGAGTCGTTTTAAATGCTCCATAATCTTTTTTGTCCGTTTCCACCAAAGCGGCACGAAGCTGGTTATAAAGGGTGTTCGCCATCGTCAGCTGATCATTCGGAATCACAAGATGTCGGATGCCATCGTCCAGATTGTTGTCCGGAGCAATGGCATAATCGATCTTATTCCGGTCCAATATCTCACAGAATTTATCCAAAATCTCTTGGTGAATCGGAGCAAGACTTGCTTTCCCATCGGACAGTGCACGAATGGCATCCATGCGATGCTGGCCACCCGTCATCTGATTATTAATATAGGTATGGAAAAACGGCATAAATTTATCGATATCTTTCTTATCAATTGCAACCGATACGACAGACCGTTCTTCCGATTCCACGCCGGGAATGACACAAAAATTAATGCCCAACTTCGTCAAAGACTCTTTCAAATCCTGTATCCGGTCTTTGACATTTACGGTGTCTAATTTAGAGATCGAATCCCAAAGGTCGGATAAGATTTTCTCTCTTCCTTGTTTCGGACTGTCTTTCGCCTTCTGAATGAGAGCATCAATCTCATCTATGTTTTCACCTTGCAGGTTGTCTCGAAAGTCCTTGAAATCTTTTCCAAGCTTGTCCATCCGATCCTGGAAATCTTCTTCGCTCAGTCCAGGCAATGAACAGGAATCCAAAGTGGAAAGAAGGCTATCCTTTTCTTTGTCTGTAATTCCCCTCATATCAAGAGGTACGCCCATGTTGGTAAAATTCCCCTGGGAAAGTTTTAAGAATGATGTAAAATCTTCGAAATCAGAATTTGACAGAACACCTTTCTGATGCAGTCGCATCATAAACTGAATGAGTTTTAATAGCTGCTTCGCACCATAGTACGTTACCTTCAGAGAAAGAGCTGCTGCTTGAGCACTTCGCTCGATCTCGAAGTACATATTTCTCGTTTCTTCCATAGTAAAAACCTCCATTAAATCCGTAGGCCAGCGGAACGAGTTGGAACATAATATTCTTCTGTCTGCTCTTCTTCGGATGTTTCCTCCTTATCCTCTTTCTCCGTAGACTGTTCTTTTTCTTTTGTGTCAGATTCTGACACATTTTTTTCTTCCATCAATCTTCGATTTTCTTTTCCGGTTTGATATTCCCTTATAATGGATTCCTCCATTTCCGGGTGTTCATTCAATTGATCACAATAGTCGAAGGCGGTACCGGAATCTTGGAAGGTAACAACCGAACCGTCCGGAGAGGTGACATATTCCTGTTTTTCGCTGTCATAAAGACAATAAACAGGTTCCTGTCGTTCCTCCGTCTGCCGGACTTCATAGCGACTGTCGGATAAATGGGCAATCCTCGTTAAAATATCGTCTCTCCACCCGGAAAGTGACTGAATGGTACTATCAATCTGGTCCAACTGCTTCGACAGCTCCTGACGTTCCGGTGTCGGTACCTTCTTCCCGGCAAGCATGGATCGTAAATCCAGTTTCAAAGCATTTGCCAGGCTCTGCATGGACGCAAAACCAACCGACTGCTTCTTCCCTTCTTCCATCGAATCAATGACCTCGGCATCCAGGATGCCGGCAGAATCTGCGAGAGTCTGAACGCTGATTCCAAGCTCCTTTCTCCGGTCCCGTATGATCTGACCACAGGCAGGCCAGTTCACGGAATCAAGTGTTAATGTATGTTCCATACTGACATATCTCCTTTTCTATCCCTTATAAATGCGGAAAATTCTTTGAGAACACAGAATCATAATCGTCATAAGATGGCTCTGCTGCTGTTCGACTGAAACCGAAAGCTCTTTGTACATAGTTTCTTCCGGTTTCCAAAGCGTCGATTTTCCTGTCGTAATGCAGTATCTCATTACCCGGTAATATCCGATGTACGTTGCCGACTGCAAGCAGATCTTTGAATTCCTTGGTCAAACGATCTACGGTATCCATACTACACGGATATTTACTGCCCTCAAGGTAGAACTGAGCATCTGCATTGTTGAGAGGAAAAATCCAGAGATTATGATGAACATTCTCAGCAACTTTTTTCAGAAAACCAGGAAGAGCAATGCTTCCGGATGCCACATAAGGAACCTCTCTGGCTTCCAGATTGTAAACATCTCCATCGGAAATTTGATCTAACGATTTCTGAAAAAACGGAAAGACTTCCGGTTTCGTAATCCGAATGGTATTTTTTTCTGCTGCTTTCCAGGCTTCATCTTCCGATATATTCCAGTCTTTTAAGACTTGATGAGTGAGATAGTTATATCGACGATGATTGTCCCGTTCGTCATATATATTTACGCCGATCACAGCATATATATCCGATCCTTCTGCAAGCCGTTTATATGGAAGCTCCGGAAGCATCGAAAGATCTTCTTTCGGGAGAAGAGAAATATAGCAATCATCCAGTAATGCATACTTCGATGGAATATGTATAAGCCCATTCTTTTTACGATGGATTCCGCAGCATTCCGTCAGTTCCATTTCCATAAGGCGGACCTGGGCAGAGAAAAATGTCAACAGGTTCGAGAATGCTTTCATGGCATTCTGATCTATATGCATTTCCCGTATCTTTGGTTCTGTGTCAAACACCCGGACTTCCTCGGAACCGGGAATAGACAAAGATACCTTTAGATTCCGTGGCCCATCCCGCTTGGATTCCACTTTGCAATCCAAGCCAGCTTCCTTGAGCCGAATCGGAAGATAGTATTCCAGGATACTATTGGTCCGTTCGTAAACATCGCCATCCAGCATTGACATAGATAACCCCTTTCTAGTGTTACACGGTCCAAAAAAACCGGAGCAGGTCAATTCCTGTTCCGGTTCCTTTTCTAGTTTATAAATTATCACAGATTGAGTGTACTTTTGTGTACTCTTTTGAAATTTTTTACAGGATTTCAAATTTTCTCTGTAATACCAGAGCCAAAACAGGTCAGTTCCTGCTCCGGTTCCTTTGTCAGTTTAAATATTAACACTCGCTTAGTGCACTTTAGTGCACTATTTTGAAATTTTTTCTTTTTATTTCTCAAAAGCATACTGCTGCATGATTCTTACTGCTCAATTGCCTGACTTTTTTCCAGGACACCAACCAAAAGAAAGCGATGGGTCTGATCCTGGCCGATACATGTGGATAAGGTAATCAGATAATCTTCCGTTTTTGGTTTGATATCACTTTGATGAAAGTAGGAATCCGTTCCCCTACTGATATCGTCCAGATACTGCTTCCTTCCTTCCGATGTGGTCATGTCATAACTATGAAGGAGATGCCGGTTATCCATACGAATGGATACATATACCTTATAAGTCAGAAGCTGATGTTCTGTTTCAATCGTAAATTCCGGGTGCGACTGAAAGAAATCCTTATCCTTGTAACGCTTCAGCGTTCCGAACATGGTTCCATTTCTCATATTATGACCATAGATAATCGTATTGAAATCCGTAAAATCCGAACTCTGTTCCTTCTCTACATAGATACAGCCTGGCAGGGATTTCTTACCATCAAAAGTGTAACTCAGGTAATAATCAGTGTCTTTGTCCGCACTGCTCATCAGTACGGGATAATTGATTTCCGTGCCTGGAACTTTAATCCAGCCGATTACATCCGAATTTTCTGCCTTCAGACTGGTAAAATCCACTGTGGCCTTTGCTGTGTCTCCGTCAGAATCTTCATTCTCTTTCTTCTTTTCATCGACCTCTTTCTGCATGGAATGAAATTTCAGTTCTGCCTGCCAGCGAGGATAGTATTTCCTTATCAAAATTCCTCCTGTGACAACAGAGACACAAAGAATCAGTAGGAAGATTATCAGACCTTTTCTGTTTTCCGTCATATTCTTCCCTTCTCTTACACACCATTTTTTCCAAAACAAACGGCCCTCTTCAAAATGAAGAGGGCCTGATGCTTATATTAATAATAGTTTCTATCCAAACCGTTCCATAAAACGGTAATGCAGAATGATCTCTGCATAGATGATACTAACACATCTTCCCAATAAAAGGAAGATGGAAAGAACCCCTTTCTCCAACGGTTCCCCCAAGAGGGGGAACCCCTTTTTGTCCTTGACCGTTTTTTCCCTTTCCCCCTTTCTTTTTCGTTTTGCTGCTATCGCATCGGTCGTGTTTGCGTATGTTCTTCCTAAGCCATATTTTCTCCCATGGCAAGGGCTGCCCTACGGCGTATCGGACTGTAGTCCTTGTCCCTTGCCATGGGAGAAAATCCGGCTTTTAACGGAATCACCGCAAACCCGAAACCGACGCGATAGATAAACGCAAAACGAAAAAAATAAGAAAGGAGCTTCCTGTATGATGTAAATATAAGGAATTCCGAGAAAGGTGGTTGAGA
>JBJEMO010000048.1:0-2736 GCA_051879715.1 Bilifractor sp. | reverse complement strand
AAAGGTTGCCCGCCTGGTGCGGGCCTTTTCGCATAATTCAGAAACCGTGATTTCTTCAAATGATTTATGCTTCAAGAGCTCCTCGCATGCTTCAATCAGAGCATCATAGATTTTCTGTGTCCTCAAATCCATTTGCCAATCTCCTAACATCTTCTCTTGCGTAACATATTTGCTCGTATTGTCAATAAACATACGGACGCCATACAGCTGTGTCTTGTTTTGCCGGCCGATTATGATTACACTGCAAGCCGTAACAGATGTCAATAAGCATTCAAACGAACGAATTCAAAATAAGGAGCAAAGCATATGGCACAGGCAAGACTTATGAATAAGCAAAGTGATTACACCAGACTGGGTCTCAAAAAAGGCCCGGTGGAGATGTGGGAAGATGGAAAGCGCGATGACGACCGAAAGGGCGTTGTCGAATGGTGGTATTTTGACGCCATCCTGGATGACGGCAGCAAGATCGCAGCTGTCTATTCCACCAAGATCCAGCCGATGACCAATGCCTCCGGGACACATCCCTGCCTCTCCTTTGATGTGACAACGCCAGATGGAGAAAAAATATCGAGAAGGATTACAAGATTCAAGAAAAACAGCGTCAGCTTTTCAAAGGACAAGTGCGATGTCCATTACGGCGACAGCTGCTTCGTCGGAGACCTGAAGGATTATCATATCAAAGCGCAGGTGACAGACGGGCTCGGCTTTGACGTGCAGCTACACAGCATCTCCAGGCCCTGGCGCGGAGAGACAGGCTTCCTTGGCTTTGAGGAAAATGATGAGCGCTACTTTACCTGGCTCTGTGTCGTCCCACGCGGAACTGTGACAGGCACCCTGACGATCGACGGCAAGTCGCGGCAGATCAATGGCTTTGGGTACCATGACCATCAGTGGGGAAACACTCTGCAGTTTGATTTCTTAAATCACTGGTTCTGGTCCCGTCAGTCCACGGAGAAGCACAGCATGGTTGTCTTCGATTTTATCATGAATCAGCACTATGAATACAAGCGCATCCCCCTGGTCTTCATGGAAGACAATGACGGAAATGTCATTTTTGAAAGCACAGACAACGTGGAATGTCAGGTCACAGAGGAGCTCTATCAGGAGGCTTCGGAGACTAATTTTCCGAAGGTCACCCATTATATTTTCAAAAGCGGAACGAAAACCGTGCATTATGACGTGACCGTAAAACAGGAGCTCGATGCCCGCTATATCTGGAAGCAGACGCCTTTCTTCCTTCGCGGTGTTTTCAAAGGAACCAAGCCAAAATACGGAAGATATCTGGCGGAGGGAGTTATCACCTTTGCGGACAGCGCCCATCCGGAAAATAATTTCACAGAGAAATCCGATTTCATTTATGAGTTCGCCTATGTCGGCGAGGAATATAAGCAGTATATGGAAAAAGCTCTGAAAGCATAAGGAGACATACTATGAGCGCAAGATTAATGGACAGACCAGAGGATTATAAGAAGCTTGGCATTAATCCGGAACAGGTTGAAACATGGGAAGACGGCAGAAGGAATCCCGAGACTGGTCCCGGCAACTGGGAATGGTGGTATTTCGACTCTATTCTTGATGACGGAAGCAAAGCAGTCCTGCAGTTTTTTACGACATCCGGACTGAAAAACATCAATAAAGACGGTGATACTCCTTCTGTAACCTTTAATTACACAACGCCCGATGGAAAACTCCATGAAGATGTCATAAATGCATCCCCCTCGGACTGTTCTTACAGCACGGATCTATGTGATGTCCGAATTGAATCATGCCTGTTCACAGGCGACTTCAAGAAATACCACATCGTCTATAAGGGCGGTAAAAAGGGGATGGAGGCAGATCTGACTTTGCTCAGCCGTGCAAAGCCATATCGTCCGGGAACCGCCTATTTTGATTTTGGAAATGGAGAGTATTATACCTGGCTCTGCTCTGTTCCACAGGGCGAAGTTACAGGCACAATCACCTATAAAGGCCAAAAGAGATTCGTCCATGGAACGGGATACCACGATCATCAGTGGGGCAACCGTTTTTACCTGACGGAATGGAACAACTGGCTCTGGGCCAGACAGAGCTTTGGAGATTATTCCATGCTGACTTTTGATTTTGTTACCTCAGAGAAAAACGGATTTAAGCGCTTCCCGATTGTGTTCATCGAGGACCGCGAGGGCAATGTGGTGTTTGAGTCAACAAAAGATGTTGCTTGTCATGTCCTCGACGAAACGGATGTCGATAAGGCCAGTGGGAAGATTTATCCGAAAACAATAGAATACGAGTTCCATGACGGAGACAAACAAGTCAGATACCGACTGGAAGGGAAGAAAATTCTCCGCGCACAGGGATTCAAGAACAAGCCGATCATCGGACATATGATCATCAAAAAGTTGGGAATGAATATGTCCTATATGCGATTTGGCGGAGAGGGATCGTTCTCCTTTTATGATGGAAAAAAGGAAATTGAGCGCAGAGGCGAATTAATTTACGAATTCATGTATCCGGGTGAGAACGCCGTGAAATACATGGAGACGGAAAGAAGCTGATCATTATTGATGGTACAGAAATCAGGCATGATTTAGATTGTATCATAGAAGACCTTGGCATTATGTTTTTACAGACTTTTTTCATAGTCTCTTTTTCACAGCTTCTTTCGCAAAAAGTAGAAACCATGAAAACTCACATCGATGAACCAAAGTGTGTCGGCTGCGGGGCCTGCATCCTGCACTGCCCCGCACATACCATCAC
>JBJEMO010000047.1:0-2757 GCA_051879715.1 Bilifractor sp. | reverse complement strand
GGACATCCATGGGACCGCCTGTTACTGCAGGAAAATGCTGGAGGCATATGACCGGGAGGAGGCAGACAGGCTTCTGCTCCTGGGAGATATTCTGTATCATGGGCCGAGAAATGATCTTCCAAGGGAATATGCGCCAAAAGAAGTCCTTCGTCTTCTCAATGAGAGGAAGCAGGAAATTTTCTGTGTGCGCGGGAACTGTGACACAGAGGTGGATCAGATGGTGCTGCAGTTTCCGATCATGGCAGATTACTGCATCATGGTGGAGAAAAACAGGCTTATATACGCTACCCATGGGCATCATTTCCATCTGCAGAATCTGCCGCCAATGCAGAGCGGTGATATCCTGCTGCATGGACACACACATGTGCCGGCATGGGAACGCTTTGGGGACAATAATCTTTATCTGAATCCGGGATCCGTGTCTATTCCAAAGGAGAATTCCTGCCATGGTTATATGACGCTTGAAGACGGACGGTTTCAATGGAAGGATCTTGAGGGTAATGTATATCATTGTGAGATGATTTAAGAACGTTTAACTTGAAAGTATCTAAGAGTGCCGGGAATTATACTTAATGTGCAAGGTCCTAAGAGTGCCAGAAATTATACTTACTGTGAAATGATCTAAAGGGGTCTGAAATCATGGTGCTAAAATTGCCCGGAAATTCTCACTGTTTAGACAAACATGGATATTAATAAGAGAGGACAGTTATGCAGACTGAAAATGATATTCTGAATATTATGGAGCAGATCAAAGAAGCAGCCTGGGAAGCGGGTGGCATGATGCGGTCTGCATATGATGGATCCGCAGAAATCACTCCAGACAAAGTGAAGGCGGGTCATGCTAATTTTGTCACAGTGTACGATCAGAAAGTGCAGGACTTTCTGACCACGAGGCTCAGTGAAATCCTGCCGGAGGCGCATTTTGTAGGTGAGGAGAATGGCAGAGACCATTTTACACCGGAAGATGCTCATGGATATACTTTTGTAATAGACCCGATTGATGGAACATCAAACTTCATGCATCATTATGGACCAAGTGTAACCTC
This sequence comes from Bilifractor sp., assembly GCA_051879715.1. Classification (GTDB taxonomy): domain Bacteria; phylum Bacillota; class Clostridia; order Lachnospirales; family Lachnospiraceae; genus Bilifractor. Next base: position 1,711 of record JBJEMO010000047.1, on the reverse strand, counting down.
AATTGGTCTGTTCCGGGACGGAGCTCCATTCCTGGGCGTTATCTATAACCCCTGGCAGGAGGTGCTTTTTCATGCCGCTTCCGGTATGGGGGCGTTTGAAAACGACAAACGGATTTACAGCTCGGAGGATTCGCTGGCAATGAGTCTGGTATCGATTGGCACAGCGCCGTATTATCGGGAGCTGCGTGACCAGGTATGGAAGCTGGGTGATTTCTACCTTGACAGATCCGTGGACCTGCGACGGAGCGGCAGTGCCGCCTGGGACCTCTGCATGGTGGCATCGGGGCGCATCGGGCTTTTTGTGGAGCCGCGTCTGCAGCTGTGGGACTATGCAGCTGGCGCGGTGATTCTGACGGAGGCAGGTGGAAAAATCACAGATCTGCAGGGAAAACCTTTGGATTTCCGTGGCCCGTCTCCGATTGCAGGAGTATCCGCGGGTGTAAGCCGGGAGCAATACCTGCCAGACATTCTCTGATCGCCTGTGATTTGATAAGAATGTGACGGATATACAGGCTGTTATGCATTGACATGTGTATAGCGGTCTGTTATTTATTTTGTATTGTGTATAACCATATCTAAAGACATTAATTGGTTAGCTTACTGTATATCAGAATGTATATACTGTTTTGGCGCATTTGTATTATAAATCGCTTATAAAGAGCAGTAGAGAGGATCTGTAAATTAAGAATGAAAAACACTTTGAGACGGAATCCGCATGCAATGGGCATTTTGCTTGTGATTACGGATTCCTTTTTCTTTTCCCTGATGACACTGTTTGTACGGCTTTCTGGTGATGTACCCACCATACAGAAAGCTTTTTTCCGGAATGCGATTGCTGCTGTCATTGCGCTGATCACTCTGGCACGTACACCTGAAGGCTTTCAGATCAAAAAGGGAAGCCTGCCCGGACTGTTCGCCCGCTCTGTTTTTGGCGGGCTGGCATTGATTGCTAACTTCTGGGCGGTGGATCATCTGGCCTTGGCTGATGCCAATATCCTCAACAAGATGTCTCCTTTTGTTGCCATTCTGGCATCTATTATAGTCCTGAAGGAGATACCCAACGTTGTAGAGATCATAACGGTCATAGTGGCATTTATTGGAGCGATTTTTGTCGTCAAGCCGACGACAGGACTGGCCTCCCTGCCGGCACTGGTTGGCCTGTTAAGCGGTGTTGGCGCAGGCATTGCCTATACCTTTGTGAGAAAACTGGGAAAACAGGGAGAACGGGGGACGGTTATCGTTGCTTTTTTCTCTGTATTTACTACGCTGCTGTGTCTGCCGTTTATGATCGCAGATTTTCATCCGATGACGTGGAAGCAGACCCTATGCCTGCTGCTTGCAGGAACCGTTGCGGCAATTGCCCAGTTTGCAATTACCTCTGCGTATCGCTATGCACCTGCAAAGGAGATTTCAGTTTTTGACTATTCCCAGCTCCTGTTTGCTTCGATTTGGGGTGCAATGTTCTTCTCTGAGGTTCCGGACCACTGGTCTGTAGTGGGATATATAATCATCGTCAGCATGGCGGTTGTGAAGTGGTATTATAATGTGCATGTACAGGGCAAATCCGTGAATTAAAAAAATAAGAAAAATGAAATTTGGTGTTGACACAGATTAAAAGAAGTGATAAAGTACTGTCTGTTGCCGCAGAAAGGCAATCGAACATTGACAACTGAACAGTAAAACACATCCTCGAAAATTCAAATGAAGTTTT